>NZ_CP049783.1:5055000-5275000 GCF_015710975.1 Paenibacillus polymyxa
ATTCTTCAGCATACATACGATTTATTATCTCTTTAGAAGCGATTACTGCCCCTGCAATTAAATCATTATGTCCCCCCAAGTACTTGGATGCGGAGTGAACGACGATATCAACGCCCCATTCCAATGGTTTTTGGAAAAGGGGTGTAGCCCATGAATTATCTATGATTGTGCGTATACCCTTCGCTTTGGAAAGTGAAGTTACCTCCTGAATATTTACCATATCGAATGTAAACGAGGTAGGAGACTCCATAAGAATAGAACGAGTCTGCGGTTGGATGGCATTAGCAACTGCTTCCGTAGAAGTCGAATGTACAATGGTGTAGTTTATATCGAACTTCGTTAAGTATTTGGCTAGGCTGACGGAAGTTTCATATATATGTCCGACCAGAATCAGATGATCCCCTGCAGATAAGCTACACATTAGAGCGGCACTGATAGCAGCCATTCCAGAGGCAAAGCACTTACAGTCCTCCCCACCTTCTAGCGCAGCAATCATTTGCTCTGCAATCTGAACGGTAGGATTGGTCCCCCTCGAATAGACATAATGCTCCTTTTCATGATTAGCCGCTTCAGCATAGTCTTCGTAGGTATCAAAGAAAAATGGAGCAGTCTCATAAATAGGAGGAACAGCAGCCTTAGCAAAATACCCTAGTTCGTCCTCAAATCGGAGACAGATAAGCTGATCATCCGAGAAACTCAAATCTGATCACCACTTTCTGAAATTTCAAAACCATAAGAGATAGTCTCCTCAATTCGGGACTCAAATATTCTATAAGACAAATTGCTTTGGATCTGTGCTGTTTAATTTTCGAAGGAGTTATGAGGCTGCCAAATGTCTTTCACTAAGTATCCAATTCATAAAAATAGCGTATATTTTTGGGTTGCAGGGCAAAGATATGCTTTATCAATATAGAGGGGGTTTACTTGTGTTAACACGTTGGATTAGAAATGTTCTGAAGCCTGGAAAAAGGTACACACAGGATATCGAAAAATCCAAACAGCAGGCCTCTTCAGAACCCATAAATCCATTATTAACACATACTCTATCTTTACTTAAATTAAAACTCGGACAAAGCTCTGATTTTATCATTCGTGATTTTTCGGAAAGTTCTGTCCATGCTGGACATCTTGCCGTTTGTTATATTGAGGGGCTGATTGACCAAAACTTACTTTCCGATTTAATGGAAGGCTTAATTACAGAGCCGGTCTCCGCAGCTTCTTTTAAGCTTGAAGAAAATACCGCAGTTTCGCTAATAAAAAGAACAATCCCATCAGGAAATATTCGAATGATACACTCGCAAAATGAAATTTATCAATCCATCCTCTCCGGCAATGCTGTCATTGTTATCGATGGAAGTACATATGCCCTGGCAGTTTCCATCGGCGGCGGAGTAAGACGAGCTATTCAGGAACCCAGTACTCAAACCGTAGTGCGGGGTCCTAAAGAAGGATTTACGGAGGATATCTCAACCAACATCACACTGATCAGAAGAAAATTGCGGACACCTGACCTTAAATTTGATAGTCATATTATTGGGCGATATACACAAACTAAAATCATTTTAGCTTACATTGAAGGTGTCGCTAATCCAGAAGTAGTGCATGAAATTACTAAACGGCTTCAATCCATTGATACAGACAGCATACTTGAAAGTGGCTACATCGAAGAATTCATACAGGATGAACCACTTAGTCTCTTTCCCACCATGCTAAACTCAGAGCGTCCGGATACAGTCGCAGGTAGCCTTTTAGACGGACAAGTAGCTGTTCTGGTTGATGGGACGCCATTCGCTCTGATTGCACCTGTAACCTTCTTTAATTTCTTTCAGACGGCCGAAGACTACTACCAGAGATATGACATTTCAACTTTTTTAAGGGCTCTTCGTGTGGTATCTTTTCTAGTCTCATTGTTGCTTCCCTCTCTATTTATAGCCTTGACGACTTTCCAGCAGGAAATGATCCCCACCACGCTGTTAATTACGCTGATGGCTCAACGGGAAGGAACTCCTTTTCCTGCATTAATTGAAGCATTAATGATGGAATTGATGTTTGAAGTGATTCGTGAAGCCGGTGTGCGAATGCCACGGGTCATCGGACCAGCCGTTTCCATTGTAGGAGCTTTGGTTATCGGGCAGGCAGCGGTACAAGCCGGACTGGTCTCAGGTGCAATGGTGATCGTTGTAGCCTTCACTGCTATATCGAACTTTGTTATCCCGTATTTTGGTATGGCTTCAGCAGTCAGGTTGTTGCGTTTTGCACTTATGCTACTGGCGGGGGCTCTGGGATTATTCGGTATTTTAATAGGAATTATCCCCCTTCTTGTTCATCTTGTATCTCTCAAATCATTCGGAGTTGATTATTTTGTGCCCTACAGCCCCACCTTTAAATCTAATATGAAGGACCTTATCATCAGAGCTCCGTGGTGGGCTATGAAAACTAGACCTAGCGAAAAAACAGGCCATAACCAGACAAGACAGGCAGCTCACCAATACCCTGCTAATTCGGATAAAATTAAAAATAATGACAAGTCTGATACCCAAAAATAGGAGAGATCAATGGTGCGGCAATTAAGAGTTAGTTATGTTCTGTTTATTACAGGGTTATTACTTACAGGGTGCGTAGATCGTACAGAATTGAACGAATTAGGCATCACAACAGCAACTGGAATTGATGGACATAAGGGCGACTGGATCAATACCTATCAAATTATAATTCCATCAGCCATGACGACTGGATCAGGTGGTTCTTCCACTGGGGCATCGCAAAGTGCTGTACATACATTTTCTACACATGGAAAAACATTGAGAGAGACCGTTACGAAGAGTAGCCTGGAATATTCACGTAAACTATATTTTGCCCAAAATAATATACTCGTTATTGGAAAAAAAGCAGCAGAACAAGGCATTGAAGAGATTATTGATATTTACCTCCGCAATCTTGATTCACGAGAAACTGTAAAAGTATTCATTGCCAACGGAGAGGCTCGTGATTTTTTAAAAAAGCTTGTACCACCAGAGAAAATTCCTGGTCAAGCTTTAGAAAAGATTATAGAAAGAGATAGCAAATTAGGATCAATTTACCCCGCAATATCCATGTATGAATTTATTTCGAAAATTAGCTCCGATAGTGGTGCAGCCGGAGTTCCAGAAATATCTCTTGAGGGTTCCGAGCCGGAGAAACTAGACTCTGTTGATGTTTTCAAGGAAACCTCCGCTAAAAGTAAACTCAAGTTATCAGGCTTAAGCATTTTTCAGAAAGACAAGAGAGTCGGCTTCCTAAATGAAAAGGAAAGTATAGGGGTTTCATGGTTAAACAACCAGATTAAAAATACCACTGTAAACTATGTGGATGGGAATGTTACGTCCGCTTTCCTCATCCGGAAAGCCAAGGTTAAGGTTACGCCAATCAAGAATTTAAATCATTATTACCTAAACGTTGACGTTAAAGCTACCGGTGATCTTCTGTCAGCCTCTTCGCAAAGAGAAATGAAAGATATGCAAAGTATACATCAATTGCAGATGCAAGCAGCGGAAATAATCAAATTGCAGATTCAGGAAAGCTGGAAAGCCTTACAGCAAAAGAATATCGACCTTATTGGTATTGGAAATAAAATTCATCACAAGTATCCAGAAGACTGGAAAAAAATAAAAGAGACGTGGCCTAGGGAGTTAGCAAACATGGATATAAAAATAGATGTTAAAATGAAGCTTGCGCGTCCAGGATTATTCGAAAAATCTTTTAACGAACTGTTGAAATGAAATAAACAGGGAGAGGTGAATTGAAGTAATGCGTCAAAATACAATCCGAGTATCCGAGCTGATTATTTGTATGTCTTTATTTGAAGTTGGAAGTACAACTTTGTTTTTAATGGGGGCTGAAGCAAAGCAAGATGCTTGGTTAGTTATGTTGATAGGAGCATTAGCAGGACTACTTCTGCTAATGCTCCATCTTGCAATTCACCATCAAGATCCTGAATTAGATTTGTTCATGTTGTTTCGCCGTTACACTGGGAAATATGTGGGTACACTCATCAACTTACTCTTTGTGATGTATTTTACATATGAAGCTTCTCGGAACATACGCGATTTAGGCGAGGTGACAGTAATGACTTTGCTCCGCCAAACACCCTTGTGGATCATCATCTTGATCACAATCGTGGTTGTATCCAACACGGTTCGTTACGGCTACAAAGCATTATTCTTATTTTGCTTATTTCTTTTCCCTTTTTTTGTACTTGGATACGCCATAATTAGTATATTAATTCCGACAACTGGTCTCTTTCACTTGGAAAATTCCCTTCCGGTTTTAGAGGAAGGATGGAAACCCATATTTAAAGCCGCTATTCCTGAGCTGATCTCCTTTCCATTCGGACAAACTGTGTTATTTCTTGTATTTTATCCGCTTGCACATAAAGGGCGGAATCTCACAAAACCCGTTTCCTTTGCCTATATAATAACCGCACTTGCTCTAACATTTGTTAATCAATTGGAAATTTTTGTTCTCGGACCCAAGATCGCCGCAAATAGCACACTTCCTCTTTTGGAAGCCGTTCAGTTGATTGAATTAGCAGACGTGTTCGAACGAATGGATGCCCTTTTCACCTTGCTTCTTTTTCTTGGCTTGATCATCAAAATGTCTTTATTTTTTAATGGTGCCGTTATAGGACTAGAAAAAATAACCGGAGTCGGATTTAAAAAATGGATTCTTCCCCTTGCTGCACTTATTTATGGTCTTTCTTTTTTGTCCCCTAACTATACTCATCACATGGTAATCGGTCGAAAAATTATAATTAATTCCTGGTTTCCTATTTTTCAAATCTTCCTCCCTTTATTACTATTTGTGGTTATTGTCATCAAAAAAAGAAAAAAGACAAATAAACAGCCCTCTTCATGAGGAGAGAGTAGTTCAATACTCCGAAGTTATACCTCTATCTCAGCAGCTACACCATACACGGTAAGAAGCGCAGAACTATAGTATGTCTATCATTCAAGTATTCAGCCTCTTTTATTGTGCTTTTTCTATTTCATCGGCACGATGTGAAGTGTCCCATCCTCGCTAAACTCTGCATAGGCAATCTCGTCGATACTATCATATCCCTGCTCTCGCACCTTTACTTTAATCTGTTCAATATCGATTGACTTCCCACGCATAGATTCATTTAGCAACCTTCCCTTATCAATGACAGTAACAAAAAAAAGGTCAGGCTGTGCATCGATTCCCATATCCTGAGCAGCAGGTGGCTCGTATTCGGGTTTGCGCATGACTGACAATGAACCGTTCGTCTCTAGAGTGGCGTACCAGACCTCACGAAGAGAAAAAATATTTTGCTGGCGTAGCATGGAGAGTAGCTGTGTAAATTCTATATCATATTTCTCCAGCATTTTTTGATTAACCTGCCCTTTATCTACGAGCAGCACTGTTCGACCTTCTGCCATATATCCAAATTTCACAAAATGGGTCGTCGCTTTCTCGAAAAAGTAGGCCAGCGCGCACCATAGTGCCAGAGCAAACAAAAGATGCCAGATCGTCACCTTATCGTCATATAACGTATTCCCTACAATTTCGCTTAATACCAATGAGGTCAGAAAATCGAGCGGTGTTAACTGGCTGAGTGTTTTTCGACCTGTAATAAAAGTAATAAGCCATAGGCCAAAAAAGCTGATGATCAATTTGACACCAATTGTGACAAATACCTCCATACATATACCCTCCGAAAGAAGTTATTTCTCTTATGGGTTATTTACACTCGTACACTTCTGTATAAACAGAGGCTTATTCCATTCCTAAAGTTGTCCGAAAAAAAGCCCACCGCCAGCTATAGGCAGCGAACTTTTTTAATTACCGCTATTATATATTCTTTGTTTTCGTGTATTCACATAATTATCTACTTTTCACCAGCAGCTGAATTGCTTCTTTAACCAGCTTATCTGTATCTCCTCCAGCTTCTCGCTCTTCCAATATACAACGTTGCAGATTTTCTGCTACAATTTGGGCTATTGCTTTATCTGATGCGTTGCGTACAGCTGATAGCTGGCTGACTACATCCTTGCACGACTTTCCCTCATCCATTAAACGAAGCACCCCACGCACCTGGCCCTCAATCCTTCTCAAGCGCGTTTTCAGTTCATCACTGTAATTGTAATCCATAAGTAATGCACTCCTTTTTTGACTTACCATATACACGTATAGGTATATTATAAACCAAAAAAATAAATAGAATACCCTAAATAAATAGAATACCCTAAATAAATAGATTCACCTGTCCCTGCAATGCATCTCCCAAGTAGGCGGCCACTCCAGCATACTCCAGACCATCTATTAGCTCTGCTTGCTGCAGTCCTAATAGATCCATTGTCATGGTACAAGCAACGAGCTTGATGCCCTGCTCTCGTGCCAACTCTATAAGCTGCGGCAAGGAAAGCGCATTGTGCTTTTTCATGACATGCTTGATCATCTGTGGACCGAGTCCGGCAAAATTCATTTTGGATAGCCCAAGCTTTTTGGGTCCACGAGGCATGATCCAGCCAAAGGCTTTTTCGAGCATTCCTTTATTGGAGCGTATGAGTTCATCCTTACGCAATATATTTAGTCCCCAAAATGTAAAGAAAATAGTTACTTCATGATCATATACCGCCGCTCCATTCGCAATAATGAATGCAGCAATCGCCTTATCCAGCTCGCCGCTGAATAATATAATCGTTGTTTTGGGCTGAGCATGTTCTTGATTATTTGCATAAATTTCTGCTGTTGTACTCATATGGATTCGCTCCCCTTAGTCTCTCCAGCCCAGTCGGATATGCCTGAAAGCACAGATTTGACTTTTTTAGCGCCTTTGGAAACTAATAACTGACAGGCCCTTTCACTGCGTGCTCCAGCTTGGCAGATCACTGCGATTTCATCTTCCAGATTCAGCTCAGCGAGTCTGTTCTCCAGTTCGCCAAGAGGGATATGTTTAGATCCAGGGATATGTTTAAACGCGAATTCGGTGGGTTCACGAACATCGAGCAAAATGAAGTTCTCTTTTAAAGAACATTTTGCTTGTAGTTCTTCATGGCTTATCGTAGAAGAAAATATTTGCTCCTTCTTCACTTCAGCCGGATTTGCTTTGCGTAAATAATGTCGCATGACATCTCCTTCTTGGAGAGTGCCCAAATATTGATGTCCAGTGTTTTTAGCCCAGCTCTGAAAATCGGCTAATGAACCTTTGTCAGTCGCTTGAACCTCCATAATCTTTCCGGGAACGAGGTCATTCATAGCCTTTTTTGTTTTTACAATAGGCATTGGACAAGCTAGCCCTTTGCAATCAAGAATATGATCTGCTTGGATATTGTTAGTTGATGACATTCTATAACCTCCGCCTGTTTTTTGAGGGGGATTAGTTTAGCAAAATCCCCTAATACATATACCCCTATGGGTATAAGAATAACGGGACTCACTTCCCTTGTCAACCTAGTTAGCTTCTTTCGCTCAGAAACTAACGAATTTATGCCTTGTACTAACTAAAAGCAAACAAAAAAAGCCGCACAAAAGCGCGACTCTACTGCATACATAAAATTAATCGTCTATTTTCATCAGTTCTGGTAGATCCAGCGACATCGAGATATTACATAGCATTCCTCTGGCCAAAAAAAGCATCGTTTTTTCCATCGCATGTTCGATATCTGCCTGCCGGAAAGCGTTATAAACTGTTGTATGAATTTCACGAAATCCTTGCTGCATAACACTTACAATCACATCCTCACGGATCGTCTGCGCCTGCATTTGTAAGAGGATTTCATTGCGATAGTCCATCATAATTTGCGAATAGGCTGCAATCAGTTCTTGCTCTAACTGCTCAGACGAAGCCGAATGAATGACCTGGTGAAAAGAGTTTATGATGCGTGCAAATGAAACCTTCAACGCTTCAATAAGCAAAGCTTCCTTGGTAGCAAAAAAGCGGAAAACATAGGGCTGAGAAATATTGGCCCGTTCCGCAACTTTGGCTGTTGTAGCTCGGTAGTAGCCCATCTCTGCAAAGACTTCGATAGCAGCAGATATGATTTCCTTTTGGCGATTTATTGATGTTGATGTAGCTTTAGCCATATTTTCTCATCCTTTGTTTGTTACATTTTCCTAGTAGTGATTAATCAATTACTAATTAGTATAAATGTCACACTCTAAAAATGCAATCGACCACAAAAGTCGCCTCCCTAATCATGATGGAAACGACTCTTTTGGCACACTCCATTATGGCGTCATCGTGTTAAAGTAAAACCGAACATAATTGACCTTTTGCGTTTTGGTTTGATAAGAAAATATTAAATAATAACTAAGATCTGACGTGTTGTTGATCGTATAATTAGCTTCTGCTGTGCCGGATGTGTCTTTAGAGGTGTCAATTGTTTCTGTGGGCTGGCCTAGTTCGCTAATAACTTGTTTAATAAGCAACTTCTTATATTGTGGATCGTAAGAAGTAATTTCTGTAACTTTGTCACTTCCATCCAGTATGAGATCTGTATGATATTTAGCGTAACTTCTCATAGGGCCTGTAGAACCAGAATCGGATTTCCCCCATAGCTCGAACAACAGATCGCTGCTCGTTCCTAGACCAAGACCTTTAGGCAGATTGGGCAACGTCCCCTGCTTGGCTGCGCTCATTATAGCAGCTGCGGAGCTGTGTTTACTGTCAGGTGTGGCTGTACTACTAGCAGGTTTCTGCTGTGGCGAGGTTGAACCTTGATCAGACTTTTTTCCAGGTTTCTTGGAATTTTCTGCATCCGCACTAGGCTTACTGATATCTGTATTCGTCTTGTTATTGGGAGTATCTTGCTCATTTGTATTGATGTCTGTATTCTGATCTGTTGAATTACTGGCAGATGGTGTGGCTGATTTTGTTGTAGATGGAGCAATTGAGCTTGCTTCTCCACTATTGCCGCATCCTGTCATTACAGCAAAACCGATTGCTAATAAAGCGCTGGTAGTGACTAGCTTGCAAGCTAACTTTTTACGATTGCGAGATTGATGTATAGGTTTCATTATGAGATCACTCTTTCCTTGTTCTTGAGTACAAACCAAGTGTAACCGAACCTCGTTTCGAGAATACCTCTACTTGTATCCAACTTGTAAACAATAGCGTTATAAATTTCTAATACATCCTACCTGCGATCGTAAGCGCCTAGCTGTTGTTTAGAAAAGGCGTAAGGGGAGTCACTCTTCTTCAACCATATATTCCCTTTCACAATAAAAATGTATATAGCAAAAACAAAGTAGATTGTGCCTGCAATCCAGTCTATTGCCGTAGGAATGTCTCGCTTTACAATTTCATGGATATACCAGATTCCGACAGGGACATGCAGGAGAACTGCCGTACACAAACCGGGATTATATACAGTTTTTGCTTTGAGATTGACAACAATTCCGTGCCAGATGACCTGAAAAAATCCCATCAAAACAGGTGCGAGTCCAAGCCAGATTACGTGGGGAAACCAGACGGGGAGTAGATAAAATACATAGGCAATTGCCACATTAATGATCATTGCTGATTGAGTGTTCAAGGGGTAATGATCCGGGGCTTCACTTTTAAACAAAACATTGTTAAATAAACCCGCAAAATATCCGGGCCAGCGGTATTCTTCAAATTGGTGAAACAAAATAGCCACAAAGCTTAACCACAGTATACCTGATAGATCCGATAAGATGGCTGAATTCATAAGCAAAACAATACATACAGCCACTCCGATGATGCCCCCTGCATCTTGCCAATATTTTCTCAAAAAATCCATGGCATTCACCCCTAAGATTTATTTGTGATCAAAATATCTTTCAAACAGCAGGTTTAATTGTTCCTCTATTGTAGGCATTTCCACAACTGCTCCAGATTCAAGAATTGGACTCATCAGTGCAGGCAGAAAAATGGCTCCGAATATTTGCAGCATCATAGCTAACAACCGCTCTGGCTGTTGCTCACCTGTTAGCTCCTTGATTGTGTTCTGGACCTTTGGAAACCCCATTATGTTTAAAAATCTTCCGTATTCCTGTTGAGATGTAAAGGGCGTGCTGCCCATCACAATAATTCGTGATAGTAGCTCTGGATATTGGCGAATGACCTGTAAATAGTTAAGTAAAAATTGTTTCAGTCTATCTTGCGGGGGCATCGCTGTATTGTCCAAAACAGAAAATGTGTGCTGAAAGCTGTTTAGGATCACTTCGATAGCTTCGCTGAGCAAATTTTCTTTGGAGCCAAAATAATAATTAACTAGAGAAATATTAGTACCAGACAGGTCAGCAATTTTTCGGATTGTAACCGCCTCGAAACCTTTCTTTTGGATAAACTCCAGCGTAGACTGTAGAATTTTTTCTTTGGTCTGTTGTTTTTTGTCTGGGTGACTCATCTTTTTCCTCCTCCTGTTTAGTTTAATCCTAAAGGACAAATGAAACGGACTACTTTAAGCAAAACAACAATTTAAGCAAAAATTAAAACAATATTTAAAACACTGTTTAAATTATTGTTTGAACTTAGCTTAGCACTTTACATTTCACAAAACAAGTAAAGATATGAGAATTAGGCTATGAAAAAACCCGCAAAACGAATCAGATCGTTTGCGGGTTGAGTGAAGTGAGATTAAGAAAAGACTAAACTAAATTGCCCAATTTCCTTTGCGGAACACAGCCTCTGTGCTTCCGTCTTGCAGTTCACCATCAATATCCAGCTCGGCTGAGCCGATCATAAAGTCAACATGAGTCAGGCTGACATTGGCACCGTTCTGGAGTAACTCCTCCCGGTTCATTTGTGTCCCATTTTCGATATTAAATGGATACGCACTGCCTAGGGCCAAGTGACAGGAGGCATTTTCGTCGATACCTGTATTATAAAAGATGCGATTGAGATTGGAAATCGGTGAATCGTGCGGCACCAGGGCAACTTCTCCCAGATAGCTAGCCCCTTCATCCGTAGCGAGCAAATGAGTGAGATGCTGCTCGCCGGATTCTGCTGTATATTCGGTGACCTTACCGTCCTTAAAGGTAAACGTAATGCGATCTACCAGTTGTCCATTTAAATTAAGCGGCATGGTACTTGTGATGTGACCATTGACACCTGTACGCTTAGGCATTGTGAACACTTCTTCTGTCGGCATATTTGCCACGGTATAAATTCCTTGGGCGTTTTCACCGCCGCCACCACGCCAAATATGTCTTTCGGCCAATTCAATTTTCAAATCTGTTCCTGGTGCACGATAATGGAGACTTTTATAGTTTTTATGATTCAGCTTGTTTTGTAGCTGTTCGAGATTGTTTAAATGTCCCTGCCAATTTTGAATTGGATCGGAGCCGTCTACACGATTCATTTGGAAAATCGTATCCCACATGACACGAATTCGGTCCTCTTCTGCTATATCGGCAAATACTTTATCTGCCCAAGCCTTCGTCGGCGCTTTAACCAGACACCAGCTAATCTTAGCATTCCGCGTATAGTGAGCATAGCCTTCTCTCGCCGTAGCCGCCGCCTTTGTTGCGCGAGAAACGTGTTCCGGGTCAATACCTTGATATAAATCCGGGTTCGGCACTTTAATCGTTATCGTAGCTCCACCCTCTTCGGCGAATTTCTCCATCATCTCTGCCTTCCAAGCAGGGTAGTAATCAAAGCTGGCTTCGTCACCATGTTCAAAACGACTGCGTGTAATGGAATCGTCCTCAAACTCTACCTGTACATATTTAGCGCCTGCTTCATAGGCTTTGCTGACAATCAGGCGTGTAAACTCAACAGTTTCCAGTGGTGCAGTTACCAACAACGCCTGTCCTGGCTGAATGTTGACCCCTACTCTTACGACCAGTTCTGCGTATTGCTCCAACAATGATTCAAATGTACTCATTTTTCCACGCTCCTGTTTCGTTTTAATAATATTGAATGGCTTCATCACTACAGTGCGGATTGCTTCTCCAAATCACGCAGCTCCACTCTCCGTATTTTGCCTGAGCTGGTTTTAGGGAGTTCCTGGATAAACTCTATTTTTCGTGGATATTTGTAAGGTGCCGTCCATGTTTTCACATGATGTTGCAGTTCCTTCACTAACTCCGGTGATCCTTCTACTCCGGCTTTGAGCACGATGAAGGCTTTTACAACATGTCCACGGATTTCATCCGGACTGGCTACCGCTGCACATTCCTGCACAGAATCATGCTTCATCAGCGCTTCTTCTACTTCAAAAGGACCAATGGTATAGCCAGAACTGATAATGATATCATCACCGCGTCCTTCAAACCAAAAATATCCATCCTCGTCCTTTCGAGCCCGGTCTCCTGTAACAAAATAATCTCCATGCACACTAGCTAATTTGCGTTCTGGATCATGATAATACGTATGAAACAATGCCGGCAGATCAGCACGCACTGCAATATCGCCCACTTGCCCTGGAGCCAGCGGAATACCACCCTCGTCTACGACCTCAACAAGTCCCGGTGCAATGGATTTGCCCATCGAGCCTGTGCGCAGAGGTGTGTCTCTTAGATTTCCAATAATTAACGTACTCTCGGTTTGGCCGTAGCCATCACGAATCGTAATGTTGAACTGCTCCTGAAACTTGTTGATAACCTCCTGATTGAGCGGCTCCCCCGCAGAAACTGCGCTGCGCAATAGGGATAGATCGTATTGATCCAAACCATCCATTTTTGCCATAATTCGATATTCAGTTGGCGTACAACATAACACTTGGACTCCGTATTGCTGCAGCAACTGCAAATAACGACCCGGACGGAACGAACCATTATATACGAATCCAGTCGCCCCATTTCCCAGTACCGATAAAAACGGACTCCAAATCCATTTTTGCCAGCCAGGTGCGGCTGTGGCCCATACTATGTCTGAAGCTTGAATGTCCAACCATGGTGATGTTATCCGCAGATGGGCATATCCCCAGCCATGGCTATGTACAACAGCTTTAGGATTTCCTGTGGTACCCGAAGTATAGGCCAGAATGGCCATGTCGTCACGGTGTGTCTTCACAGCTTCAAAAATATCTTCTTGTCCTTCCATCAGCTCATCCAGCACAATCCAACCAGGTGCATTTGCTGTGTGGTCCCCGGGGACTACAATGCGGTGAGCCAAAGCAGGCAAATCATCACTTATTTTATCTACTTCACCTGTTACTCCGGTCCAGGCAATGACTGCACGCGCTTCCGAATGGCGAAGGCGATATGCAATATCCTTGGCCCGCAGCATTTCTGAAGATGGGATGACAGCAAGCCCCAGCTTCAAGCATGCCAGATAAATGACATATGCAATAATACGCCGTGGTACTACGACCAGAACTCTATCTCCTTTGTTAAATCCCAGACTTGCAAGTCCTCCAGCCAGCCGGTTTGCTTTTTTTAAAAGCTCTCCGTAGGTAATTTCTTCGTATTCTCCTGTCTCACTTAACCACTTGAGTGCGGTCTTACCAGCCTCATGGTGTTCCATTTCCGAAGTCATATTGTAATATTCAGGCGCAAGCCATTGTTGCTGATCAGTCAAATTATACCTTCCCCTTTATACATATGATAAGAGCAACTTCCTTTATGTAGTATAACACGTCTTAGTACCAGGTTCTAATACCAGAATTAATTTATTTGGAAAAAAATAAAATTTGTAAAACAAACGACAAAAAGAAAGAGCCTGAATACAGACTCTTTTCTTTACTATTATTGTAATCTACAACTCAATGTCTACCACTGTAGAAGCCGCTTCCTGCCCGTTTACGAGCAGCACAATTCGGTGCGCTCCCGCATAATGACGACGAGTTGTCAGGTCTGCGAACCGGTGTGTTCGTGTACCCGTTAGACGGGTTCCTCCAGGGACCGTTTTGTCAGAAAGCAAAAACAGTTTGCGTGAAACTTGTCCTCTCGCCTTTACAAAGTCGATGCCATATTCGATGCGAACTCGTACAGGTTCACCTTCTCGAAGCTGAAGCACATAGCTCAGTTCACTGTGATCCCCGATCTTTAATACGGCAGGGTCTGTGGTGAAAGAGGCTGCTGTGACCAGCGGCACCCCATCCGTATCATCCGCATAGCCGAACATGGCCATCACTTCAGGGATGGATTTGCGAATCAGGGATCGACAGCCATGACGCACAATCCAGTCGGTATCAGGATGTGCGCCCTTCCACCGTTGAGCCGTTGCGATGACAATATCGGGATGATCCTTGGCAATATCGTTCAGGTTGTTGGCTACACTTTTACGTACATACAATGATGGATCGGCCTTCAGCAGTTCCAATACAGCCAATACCGGAGCAGGATCACGTTTGAAGACAGGCAGCGCCTGTCCCCAAGGCAGCCGTGGACGACAACCTTCGCTGGCAAGACGGCGGACGTGTTCACTGGGGTGTCCCGCCCAGGTCATCATCTGCCGCATCATCCGTTCTGGTTCACGCAGGAGGAAGGGTCTCACAGCGAACTCCGCAGAGGATTTTGATGTAAATCGCTCCAGTGCATTCATGGACAGGTCCCAATGCTCTTCTCCCTGCCCATATACCTCTACGAAATCAGGGAAAAACAAGTACGGAAATCCGCTACAGTACTCATCAATGGCAAATAATATAGAAAGAGCTTCTTCATAACTACTGGGCAAAAACGCCCCTAATGTTAACGAAATACGCCGTATTCGTTCTTTTAGCTCCAGCTCTCCCCATTTTTTATCCATAACTTGATGGATAAATCCGTCAATGTCGAACGGACTGTATGCAGCCTGTACTCTTTCACCGAATAGACGAAGGAATTCCTCCGTGTACATATTTTTTAAGGGTTCAGCCATTGTATATCTCCTTTTAAATATGAATGTAAGCAAGAAGCGATGAACGAACAATATCTTCGTATATGATAACCGTAAATCGTGACCCAGCACCAGCACTAAATGGGGTTAAGAGAATGGATATAAGACACATTAAAAAATGCCAAGTCCTAAGATTAGGACCTGGCATTTTTCCATAATCACTACAAATCGAATGAGACTTATATTTTGTGTTGGACAAACCAGTCGGTAATACGTTGCAGTCGTTCCACGCGAAGCTGTGGGTGCCCTTTACGTGAAAGCTCGTGACTCGAAGCTGGGAAACGGACAAATTGGGTGGGCTTTCCCAAACGACGCAATGCTGTAAACAGCTGCTCTCCCTGCTCAATAGGGCAACGTAGATCCTGCTCTCCATGTAATATGAGCAGCGGTGTATTGATTTGCTGTACATAAGCCAGCGGGGACTGCCTCCACAAAAGCTCGAAATCATCCCATGGATTCCCGCCAACTTCATCTTCCGTAAACGAGTACCCTATGTCACTCACCCCATACATTGACAGCCAGTTAGATATGGAACGCTGGGTCACAGCTGCGCGGAAACGATCCGTATGCCCGACAATCCAGTTTGTCATAAAGCCACCATAGCTGCCTCCCGTGACACCCAGTCTTTCTGGATCGATGAATGGGAATTTGCGTATAGCCTCGTCCACGGCGCTCAGTAGATCGGTGTAATCACGTCCGCCGTAATCTCCAAGGACAACATTGGTAAAAGACTGTCCATACCCTCGACTTCCTCCCGGGTTCGTATAGATGACTACATACCCCCGAGCCGCCAGCAACTGAAACTCATGAAAAAAGGAATTGGAATACATGGCATGGGGGCCGCCGTGAATTTCCAAAATGGCAGGGTAAGATCCCCCTCTTCAAACCCAACAGGCTTCATCACCCACCCCTGTACGCGTCGGCCGTCCTCGACCTCCGTCCAGAAGCTCTCAGGCACACTAATCTCAATCTCATCAAGCAGAGAATCATTCACTCGTGTTAGCCGTTCCTCGGTCCCTGAATGGATCGCAATCCGAAACAAATCGCCTGGTAAAGCGACATTGGTGGAAGCAGCAATGATATGCTGCTCATCCGAAGTAAGCTCGAATTGGTAAATTTCCCGTTCTCCTTGGGTTAAAATTTTAAAAGTTCCATCAAGCGCAAACTGATATACGTGCACATTTCCTTCAATGGTTACCAGCGTATACAGGGATTGACTGTCCGCACTGAAGCGTGGTGGTCCTACATGAAGATGTGAACGCATGTCGCTCATACCCGCATTACCGAGGTGAGCATCAAGTGTCTCACTAACGCATACTGCCGTCCCGCCACTGGAGGGAACCGTATACAGTCGAGTCTGAGTAGCGCCTTTGGCATGACGATCATGACCGTAAAAGGCAATCAATGTACCATCGGGAGAGAATGCAGCGCTCTCGATTTGAAGCTCGGAATGAGTCAGCTTAAACGGTACTGCCGCATTGCTATTAGAAGTCGCAGGAGCTACCGTAAACAAATCATTTTGCTTGCGTAAATCCGTATCCTCTTTGGAATGCTCCGCTATTCTAGCCACAAATAAAATCTGTTGGCCATTCGGTGACCAGACAGGCTCCGCGACATCATAAGCGCCGGATGTCAGTTGAACCGTGTGCCCTGAAGTCACATCAGTTACATACAAGTGATCACGAGTATCATCCCACAGCCCATAGCCGTCGGATTTAGCTTTTGTTCGATTAACCACTCGTCCCTCAAGCTGTGTCTCCTGCTTTCCTGCGTCGCATGTAGGACTTGACTGGTTCTCAGCAGTTTTAGCTACAAACGATATGCAGGCTCCATCCGGCGACCAGGCTAATGAACGAACATTGTTCCCTACGTGCGTAAGTTGTCGGGCTTCTCCCCCGCGTGCTGGAATAATCCATACCTGGCGCTTGCCGTCTGCCGAACGGAGAAAAGCAAGTTGTGATCCGTCCGGTGACCAGACAGGTGTTTCATCTTTCGGTCCATATGTAAAGGGTATTGGAGCTTTACCTTCGAACGGCAACAGCCAAATAGCCGAGTTATAGTCTGTTCGCTCTTCATTAATATACTGTTCTACATAAGCAATTTCGCCACTCGTGGGATGAACAGCTGGATCGCTAACCCAGTGAAATCGATATAAATCCTCAGCTGTTATACGGCGTTTGGTGTCAGATTGCGAGTTGCTCAAATAAATCCCTCCTTAATATTGTCAGATTTGTACAACTTCACATTCAATTAATCCGATTAATTTTATATGAATTTAAATATACAATTACGTTACTCTTTTTATGTATCTCTGTCAATTTGTCCAAAACTCAAATAACCCTCTCTCAGTCATAATGACTCGAAAACACCGCGCTTCGGTTGCTTTCTTGAGAGAAGGTCATATCTGTTATCGTTCTTCTGTACCGTACGCATTAAAGCCAAGTTCCTCTGCAATCACAGCCTACCTGACGATATTTTGGAATTTCTACTGTGAACTCAGGCTTCTCCAGTGATCGTGTCTAATTTCGGTTAGCAGTCTCGGCTTCATTCTTTTCATGGATGTAGGTGGAGAATAATTCAGGATTCACTACTTTACGCAGTAAATGCATCGTCCCGTCCCCTGTTCCATGGTCAAAAGCATGGATACGTTCATATCCCCAACGCTCGTACATGGATAATAAATAGGGATGTTTTTCCGCAGTGGCTAATGTCACTGCAGGAGCTCCAACCTGATCACGAATAATCGTTTTCTCTACCCAGTTCAGCAGTTTTTTTCCATATCCTTTGCCCTGAGCAGCCGGATCTACGGCAAACCACATCACAAACGGAAGATCGGTTATAAAATTAAGGGCTCTATTTTTCAGATGACTAACGGTAGCCTGGATGACACCATCGACTTCCAGCACATAGCAATCATTATTTTTAATGTTTTCTTGAATGAGAGCGACGTCTGCCTGAGCGGCAGGCCATTTAAGCTCCAACTGCCGAATTGTTTCATATGCCTCATACGTTATATACTGCAATCTTTCTGCATCCTCTTGACGTGCCAGACGATAGATCTCGCTCATAGTTCCCCGCCTCCCTATAGTATTGTAATAATGTGCATAAATTTTTTTCAACTAATCCTATCTTTTTAATCAGAAATAAAAGTTAACATAACTGTAGCATGCTCACCATTCAGCGACAAATTAATTTTTTCTATACCTTCATTTAAAATAACAATATCCCTTGAGGGTTGGAAAGTCCGCAATTCAAATAAAAGCAAAAAAGCCCGAAAGCCGGGCTCCTTTACTTTCTAGACAAATAGAATGCTGTCCCTGTCTCTGGGGCATTCAAACCAACCTGTACGCTGTGTTATTCCGCAGGGGCAACAAAGCTGCGTTTGGCAAACTCGCTGTCCAGCATATAAAAGGCATTGCTGTCTCTTTCAATGCGCTTAAGCTTCTGGATAACACTATCGAACAGAGCTTCCTCTTCGACTTGCTCATCAATAAACCATTTCAAGAAATGGATCGTTGCATGCTCTCGTGCATCGAGGGCCAAGTCAGCCAAATGATAAAATTTTTGTGTGTTTTGCTGCTCATGCTTGTAGCCATGCTCAAATACGTCCAGCATGGAATCGTAGCTATTTTTGGGCTCCGGTAATGCTGCCAATGTGGCGCGTCCTCGACGGTCGTTAATGTATCTATACAGTTTCATGGCATGAAACCGTTCCTCCTCTGCTTGTACCAGGAAGAAGTTTGCAAACCCATCCAGACTTTCACTAGAGCAATATGCAGCCATCGCGAGATATACGTGAGCGGAGTAAAATTCAAAGTTCATTTGCTCATTCAGAGCCTGTGCCAAATTGTCATTCATGTCTTAGGTCACCTCGGTCAGATATGTAATGATGTAACGTTCTTAGTGTACCATGAATTTGATCACAAAAAAACGGACGGAAGTGAATTCAGACACACTCACGTTCCGCCCGCCTTGCTCAACATTTAGTTCACAATCAAGGTTCCAGACCCCAGACACGTTTGTCGTTTATATACAAAGGTGTTTTGTCCCAATCTGTATAAGAGGTCTTGGTTGCATCATAGGAAAAATCGTCACTTTCGTTATAGTTGCTCCAATCCGTCTTGTTCATGCGAATCTGAATATCCCCCGTGTTTTCCCCTGCTGCCAGACTTCCCGCACCGGCTCCAAAGGAGATCTCCAAATAATAATCTGCCCCAGTTACGGCCTTATCCAGTTTCACAAACCGTCCCTGAACATTGCCGCTGCCCAATTGTGCATAATCACAGTGAAACTCCTGCCCCTTATCGCCATCTACAGTATAGTAGTATCTCAGCTTGACGTTTTTCAGATCAAGAGCCTCTTTACCCTTGTTTACGACACGGAAGAGTGGTCGAATCTGGTTATCTCCCGGGTTGGTGTCGCCCACACGGTATTGGGCAATTACATCTCCCTTCGCCGGAATCGGGGCTGCTGTTGGCTTGGCGCTGACCTCAGCAGAATCCGGGCTGGTTCCTAAGGAATTTGTTGCACTTGTTACATAATAATAAGTGGTTTCATTCACCACCCCTGTATCCTTGTAAGTGGCGTCAGTTACCGTTGCTACCGTGGTATACGGGCCACCACTGGTTGTGGAGCGCTTAACCGTGTAGCTATCAGCACCTGTCGCTTTGCTCCAGGTTAGTGTAACTTGTGCATCTCCTGCACTCGCCTTTACATTTGCCGGAGCTTTGGGAGCTGTAGGTTCGGCTGGTCCACTACCATTAATCAGACGGTCATACTCTGCATAAGCAGTTGCCATATCTACTTGGGACCAGAAACGGTGATACGTAAATTCTGGCGCACCTTTATCCCATTTTTTGGTCTGTTTGTTCCATGAAGTCGTGTATTTGTCTTTAAGATAGGACCATTGCGGATCTTTAGTGATATTAGGGCGGATGTCGCTATAGCTGGAATACGTACCATTCCCTCCCTTGGACGGATCAGACGGTGTAGCGTCTGTGCCTGGGATCGTGTTGCCTTGCCCAGTCTTACCACTCCATCCGCTCGGGATATATACTTCTTTAGTAAAATAACGATAATAATCCTCACGTGCTTCCTTCGTTGTAATTCCTATGCCGTCGTTATAGCCCCATGCTGCATCAAGCAAGGCTTTGGACAGATCTTTGGCTTCCTTGCCTAACTCGGTGTAGTCTCCTTTTTCAGCTTTTGTTCCGGCAGCGAAGAAGGTTAGCGCTTTCACATAACTGCCCAGCACTCCTGCATCCTGTCCTGGACTTTTGGTTACGACATGAAGATTGGCATTTCCTTTATGATTGGCAAATCCGCTCCAGGTTTCAGGCTTTCCACTCCATTCCAGATTGCTCGGCAGCCAGAACTCACCTTTAGCCGCTGTAGTGGCTACCTTCGGATTTTTGCCACCCAGAATACGCTTGCCTTGTGCATCCAAATAGTAACCCTGCGCATCAGTTACAGGCCGTTCGTTGGCAAATACATAGCTCTTGGACCAAGCGATCCAGTTTTCCGTCACTTCTTTAGCCATTTTAAACTGCTCAGACGAAGTGTCACCTTTCTTGGCCAAAATATAGTACAGCTCCGCAATCCGCTCGACAGGCCAAGCCTGCATGCCAAACCAGTTGTTGGACGGTGGATCTTGATATACAGGAGCCCCTGTATAAGCCATGCCATAAAAAGTGCTCGTACCAGATGGATACGCCTTGTAGGCACCATCCCAGCTATTCGTTGCTCCACCTGCAATGGCCCCCTCATCAGATTGCAGCCAAGTGTAAAATTCCAATTGGCGCTTGAGCGAGGTCGCCCAATCCTGTCCTGCCGTAGGTGAATTTGGGATCAATCCGCTATCCTTATCCGATAATGCATATGCAGCAACGACATTCTGGTAGCCCTGATGCGCATGGCTGGCACCAATCCGCCAAGCCCAGTTGCCGCTTTGGCCCAGTCCGCCGCCCCAAGCCGTATACCATGCCATTAGATAAAGACTGGCATCCTTGCCCGTGCCAGCAATCGGACTTCCATTGGAAGCGCTCCCTACTTTCTGGAAGTATTTATCGTACATGCCGTAACGCAAGAAGTCTCCCATCTTTTTCGCTTTGTCCAAATATACCTGGTTGTCATAACCGAGTTCTTTTGCCCAGTACATGGCTTGAACCGCCCGTGCGTCCGCATCCGTGGCATTCGTGTAGCGCCATTGCTGTGCAGGAGCATTATTTTCCTTGGTGAACAGGCTCATGAAGCCTTCATTAGGCTTGCCAAACTTGTGATTATCCTGCGATGGATGCGGTACGGCCTCCCAGACCGATTCCTGTTCCCCGCGCTGGAAGGTGTTCACATAGGTCGTCGTATGTGACGGATTCAGCAGATTGCCAAAACCGTACCAATTGTCTACATCCAGCAACCAATGCATCAGGTAGGTCTGATTGTTGCCATAGGTTGCCTTCAGCTCAGAGTCCAGCGGGTCCTTGCCAGCACCATACTGACCACTCAGACGGCTTGGGTACTGATCCGGCTGTGGATATTCTGCGGCATAAGTGGCAGGGCTGTTCGGATTATAGTTACTCATTGTAGGCTGCTCTTCCTTACCGTCACCCTCATTAACAGGAATGATATATTTCTCCATGTTGTCCCATGCCGATTCCAAATGACCCCAATCCCCGGTATAATGACCATAGAGAACTTCTAGCCACATCCAATAGCTGTATGCTTCCGAGGTCGTTAAGTGTCCATAGTCAGGCGCCTCACTCATAAGAGTTTCAACGGAATGATAAGGGATACCTTCTTTAGAAAAGTAACCGCTAGCTGGGTCCTTCAGTTGTTTATACATTTGCAAAAAGCGTGTTGATTCAGGGGTTGCGGCTGATGCACGGTCGGGTTCGGCCTGAAATAAACCCAAGCTTAACGGAAGTACCAAAATGGCTGACATGACCATAGAGACAGATTTTCTGAACACAGATTTTCTACTGATCACTTTTGCATTCATCCTCTCCATTATCAATATTGGCTTTACTCAAAATTTGGTTCCGAAAAACGACAGCACAAAAAGACAGCGCCATCACCTCACTTTCCCGTTATAAAGGTGGAGGACACGCTGTCCATAGCTCCAAATGCTTCACATTGGCCCTGGCAAGAATATACCACACTAGTCGCCAAATGAGAGTCGAAAAATTCTATATGTTTAGAGTTGCACAAGGAAAATTGACGAAATCGATAGGAATCGGTACTATTTCACAAGGAGGCGTTAAAACATGAAAGTGTTGCTGTTGCTTGGCTGTATTGTGATGTTTTTAGCTGTAGCTCTGGGAGCATTCGGGGCGCATGCGTTGAAAAAAAGACTTTCCGCAGACATGATGAGCATATTCCAGACAGGAATTCAATATCAAATTGCTCACGGTTTGGGTTTGTTGCTGCTGGGAGTTCTTGCAGGCAACCTTGCCCATTCTTCTCTTATTGTAACCGCAGGTTGGGTTATGCTGGTAGGCATTCTTCTGTTTTCCGGCAGTCTGTATGTTCTTAGTGTGTCTGGTGTGAAAAAGCTTGGAGCCGTCACCCCGATTGGCGGGCTGGCTTTTTTGGCAAGCTGGGTCATTGTGATTGTGGCGGTAATACAAGGCTAAACAAATAAACAGAGACTTGGAAAAGTAGGCGCTTCCAAGTCTCCTGTATCATGGCCGATTTATTGATGAAGATGAACGCGTCTATGATTTCGTTTACACTTGCTGTGCTTTCTGAGCCGCGATCCGATGACCTTCGATATAGCGTTTGGATTGAGCCATTTCATGCTCCTGAGCAGCTTCCATAATAATATGGACCCCTGGCTTGTACTGCTCCAGCAGTTCCATATATAGAGCATAGTTCATGTCACCAAAACCCGGCGGTACGGTCTCGATCTCACCTGATGATGACAAACGTCGGTCTTTGGCATGTGCTGCGATAATCCGAGGTCCCAGCAGCTGAAAAGCTTCGCGGATGATCTCATCCTGTCGCTCTAGGTTTTCCGTTTTTAGCAAATTACCTGGATCAATCACAACGCCTATGTGTGAAGACGGTACTTCCTCCAGAAAGGTAGCCAGTTCTGCTGCTGTTCCGACCAAATGATCGTTAGCAGCCTCCAATCCTACGAATACCCCCCATTTCTCCGCCTCATCTGCTAATTCTCGCACAACTTCTTTTACAACTCTCCAGTCTCGCTCCGAATAAGGGGTCCCATCCTCATTGCGTCCGACTTCAGCTGCAACCATTGGTGCTCCTAACAGACTTGCGTATCGGATCAGCTCTTTGAAACGCTCTACATTTTCACGTAACAATTCCTCATCCTGTACAAAAAAATGCAAATAGCACCCGAGCACTGATATGGATACTCCGTACTTACGAAATTCCTCAGCGATAGACAATGCTAATCCCGGATTGAACTTGCCAGGTTTATTAAAATCGACATCACTGATCGCTCTCCACGGAGCGAGCTGAACATGAGTAAAGCCCGCTTCACCTACCTTTGCAGCCAACTCGCGATAAGGCAACTTGCCAAACAAATGTGCCAATACACCTACTGTCACTAAAAATCACCTCTTTTTATTTTTGTATTCTACTAATCGCCGTACTCAGCTCCAAGGACTCATTGATGATTTCTGTAATTCGTTCTACTTCATCATGAATAAAGAAGTGTCCTCCCTCAAAGGTAAACACACGAAATTGCTGATCCGTATGCTGTGCCCACGCCTCTGCATCTTGTAGGGCCACCGTGTTATCAGTCAGTCCTGTCAAGGCGGTGATAGGGCAATGTAAAGGCGTGGCTTTGCTCATATACTTATACATCTCGACTGCTTTGAAATCTGCTCTTAATACTGGCATAAAATAGTCATACAATTCCTGATTGTCAAAAATGGCTTCCGAAAGTTGACCATACCTCTGCAAATGCGTTCTGAATTGATCTGCAGGCAGATCATGTAACCACGGGAGATTTCTTGGGATATGCGGTGCCCGTCCACCCGAAACAAATAGATGAGCCGGCTGGCCATATCCTCCAGCCACCAGCTTATAATACAGCTCGAATGCAATCATCGTACCCATGCTGTGACCGTATATGGCATAAGGATCACCAGGGGCTAACTCATGGCTGATTTGATGCAGCAGATCCTCGCTCATCTCCTCAATACTATCCTTAAGCGGTTCCCCAGAACGAATACCTCTGCCCGCCAATTCCAAAGGGACAAGTTTAATCTGTGGAAGCAGCAGCTTTTTCCATTTGAAGCTGACTGATGCCGATCCGCCTGCATATGGGATGAAAAATAATGTGATAGGTACCATTCTTGCAACCTCCTGTGTTGCGGAATTCTAACTTTTTTATTTTAGCACAAAAAGGTATATTTACCCATTTCAAATATTTTGCAAATTCGAAAAAGAGGGTTGACGAATTCAAGCACATTTTGCATAAAGCAGGAAATGTATTTCTTAAGGAAGAACTGCTGTATGTTTGAATATAATCATGTGTTGGGTCTTTTATTTTTCCAATTTGAGAGGAGTCCTGCGCCATGAAGTATGGTTTCTTCGATGATGCCAACCAAGAATATGTCATCACCACCCCTCAAACTCCGTATCCCTGGATTAATTATTTAGGTAATGAACGATTTTTTGGACTCATCTCCAATACAGGCGGCGGCTATGCATTTTATCGAGATGCTCGCTTACGTCGCTTAACACGTTACCGGTACAACAATATTCCTGTCGATAGCGGTGGTCGCTATTTTTATATTTATGCTGATGGAGATTATTGGACTCCGGGCTGGATGCCGGTTAAAAGGGACCTGGAGCAGTATGAATGTCGTCATGGACTTGGATATACCTCAATTATGGGGGAACGCAGAGGGATTCGGGCTACGCAACTAGCTTTTGTGCCCCTATCTTTTGACGGCGAGGTCCACCAGGTCAAGCTTCAGAACACATCGTTACAAACTAAAAAGATCAAACTCTTTTCATTCGTCGAATTTTGCCTGTGGAACGCCTATGACGATATGACCAATTTTCAGCGTAACTTGAACACAGGCGAAGTTGAAATACAGGACTCTGTCATTTATCACAAGACAGAATACCGTGAGCGCCGCAATCATTATGCTTTTTTCTCTGCGAATCGTCCGCTGGCGGGCTATGACACAGACCGTGAAGCTTTTTTGGGTCTCTACAACGGACTGGATCAGCCCCACACCATCACCGCAGGGCAAGCGTCTAACTCGATAGCCAGCGGCTGGTCCCCTATCGGATCGCATTGCATTGAGATTACACTGGAGCCGGGCGAAGAAACAAGCTGTAACTTTGTACTCGGATATGTGGAAAACCCAGAGGAAGAAAAATGGGAGTCCCCCGGTATTATTAACAAAAAACAGGCTCATGCTATGATCGCGCAATTTGCGGATGAAACCGATGTGGACCGTGCGTTAAGTGAGCTGCGAAGTTATTGGAACAATCTGCTGTCTAAGTACACCCTTCAAAGTCACGATGACAAGCTGAACCGAATGGTGAACATATGGAACCCGTATCAATGTATGGTTACATTCAATATGTCACGTTCGGCTTCGTATTTTGAATCCGGTATTGGACGTGGTATGGGTTTTCGGGATTCAAATCAAGACTTGCTCGGCTTCGTCCACCAAATACCGGAGCGGGCAAGGGAACGGATTATCGACATCGCTTCTACTCAATTTGAAAATGGCGGGGCATATCATCAGTACCAACCGTTAACCAAAAAAGGAAATCACGAGGTTGGCGGTGGCTTTAACGACGATCCGCTGTGGCTTATTGTCGGTACCTCAGCATATATCAAAGAAACCGGAGACTTTGGCATACTGGATGAACAAGTTCCCTTTGACGGGAATATAGATCGTGCCGCTTCGCTGTTTGAACATTTGAAGCGTTCTTTTTATCATGTTGTAGACAATCTCGGTCCGCATGGTCTTCCGCTCATTGGTCGGGCTGACTGGAACGACTGTCTGAATCTCAACTGTTTTTCTGCTACGCCAGATGAGTCCTATCAGACGACACAGAATTTGGAGGGCCGCATAGCCGAATCTGTGTTTATCGCCGGACTATTCGTGTATACTGGACCGGATTTTATTGAGCTTTGCAAGCGCAGAGGTTTGAATGAAGAAGCAGTCACCGCTCAAGGACATGTGGATCGTATGCGGACAGCCACATTGGAGCATGGGTTTGACGGGGAATGGTTCTTGCGTGCGTACGACCAT
This sequence comes from Paenibacillus polymyxa, assembly GCF_015710975.1. Classification (NCBI taxonomy): domain Bacteria; kingdom Bacillati; phylum Bacillota; class Bacilli; order Caryophanales; family Paenibacillaceae; genus Paenibacillus; species Paenibacillus polymyxa. Next base: position 5,081,032 of record NZ_CP049783.1, read on the forward strand.
TATGGTAACAAAATAGGGAGCAAGGATTGTGAGGAAGGGCAAATTTTCATAGAGCCTCAAGGCTTCTGTGTAATGGCAGGAATTGGCATTGAAGAAGGCCTGGCTCATAAAGCTCTCGACTCTACACGTGATCGGCTGGAAACTCCCTACGGCATTGTACTACAACATCCGCCTTATTCCCGCTACTATATTAATCTGGGTGAAATCTCTTCTTACCCTCCTGGGTATAAGGAAAATGCAGGTATTTTCTGTCACAATAACCCCTGGATTATGATGGCAGAAGCTGTCATAGGACGCGGTGATCGCGCTTTCGAGCTGTATAGCAAAATTGCTCCCGCTTATCTAGAGGACATCAGCAACATTCATCGTACCGAGCCATATGTGTATGCTCAAATGATTGCGGGCAAGGATGCGGTTCGTGAAGGTGAAGCCAAAAATTCCTGGCTAACGGGTACTGCGGCTTGGAATTTTATAGCTATTACTCAATCCATCCTCGGTATTCAGCCGGAATGGGACGGTCTGCGTATTGATCCGTGCATCCCCAAATCCTGGGGAGAATTCACAGTCACCCGTGTCTTCCGAGGCGACACCTATGTGATTCATATCACGAATCCACAGCACGTCTCCAAAGGTGTAGCTACAGTTACCGTAGATGGCACTGTTCTAACGAATAATATTCTGCCGGTTGCAGGAGATGGAACTATTCACCAGGTAAAAGTGTTACTGGGCTAACGAGTTCGTGCCCTTCAAAAAAATTAGCTTCAACTTCACCACATAGTATCTTATAATACGAGAATGGCTATAGATACATTAAGTGTGGTGACATCATGAACAAGACAAAACGGCTTACTCAAACCATGGATTACAGAACAAAGCAAGCCCGCTGGGTGCGCAAAATGTTATTACTTTACTGGATGATTATAACCGTACATTTTATTGTCCAGCTGGGCAGCTACTTATTCCTTGATTATCCCGCTTCGCCTTATGAATTTTACGTTGGGGTCCTTATTGTTCCCACACTAATCATGAGTGGATCCAACTTACTTGCAGAACTGGCACATTTTAAATTTAACAGGTATTCTTTTGTGATTCTGTTTATGGCAAGCACCGTCATTTGTTGGATGATTATTCGCCTTAACTATGACATTCGGATTATTCCAGCATTGTGCTTGTTGCCTATTTTCTCTTCAATCTTGTTCTTCAATCGTCGCTTAATATGGCTTTCTTTTGTATTGCAAGTGATCGTCTTCTTTCTATTGCTAGCAATAGATGGATCATTCCGCAGCTATTTGTCAGACTTTGATATCGTGGCGATTCCGACATTTTTGATTATGTCCACCTTTATTGCCCTCATTATTCAGGCCAGCGGCCGCGATTTGTTAGTGGATTTATACAAAACAAAGCGTGCTCAGCAGGAATTAATGATCAGTAACGCGATTATTAGTAAAATGTCCATGACTGATGGTTTAACGAAGCTATACAATCATTTGTCTTTCCAAAACTTTTATGAAAAAGCACTGGAATATGCCGAACAAGGCGCGATCATCCATCTGGCGTTAGTGGATATTGATAATTTCAAGAAGATCAATGACACTTACGGGCATCAGTTTGGAGATAAAATTTTGGAAGGCATCTCGCAAATTATTACAGAGCAGATTACAGCAAATGACATTCCGGCCCGCTATGGCGGTGAGGAGTTTGCTATTTTGATGTTCGAGCATACTTTTGAGGAAGCTTACCAGATTGTAGAGAACATTCGGCGTGAAGTGGAGAAAATGACCTTTCAGGAGAAAATGCAAATCGTTTCTGTAACCGTAAGCATTGGATTAAAAAGCTATACCGAGGATATGAACAAAGACAAAGATGTATTTTTCCAGGAGACAGACGACTATTTGTATCAAGCCAAGCGCTCCGGTAAAAATAAAATTGTTGCTCTTAACCATATCGCTTAATGTAAAAATGCATTTAATGCAACTCCGGCATATAGTTGTCGGAGTTTTTTTGTATGTAGAAACTTAAAATTGAGAAGAGTTGACAATTTTATGGATTGCAAACTAAAATGGTTACACGCGGAATGGTTATTTACTTACGAAAAATAAGCTTTAAGGAGATGGTTTTACATGTCAACACTCGTTATTGTTGTTCACCCTGATCTTGCAGAGTCTCGCGTTAACAAAAGATGGATGCAAGAACTCAAGAAGCAATCCAGTGTGACCGTTCACAACCTGTATGAAATATATCCGGATGAGCAAATCAACGTTGCCCATGAGCAAAAACTGCTAGAGCAGCATGATCGTATCGTTCTGCAATTCCCTTTTTACTGGTATAGCAGTCCTCCCCTGCTGAAAAAATGGCTGGATAAGGTTTTAACCTACGGCTGGGCTTATGGAAGCGAAGGTGACAAGCTACAGGGCAAAGAGTTGTTGATCGCCTTGTCTGCTGCCAGCGTGGAGGAAAACTATCAACATGACGGAAGAAACAGATATACGATCGAAGAGCTGTTGAGACCTTTTGAAGCTACAGGCCTTCTGATTGGTGTCAAATTGCTCCCTTATTTCGTGCAGTATGGTGCCGGAGTTTTGACAGATGAGCAGTTGGAGCAATCTGCACAAAAATACGTGCAGGCGGTTATTTCTTAATTTACACAAAATACCCCTTGGAAGGTGCCCACACCTGCTTGCCCTACAGCAGACGTTGGCTCCAACCAAGGGGCTTTGCTGATAGAATTACATTTACAGCGTAACCAAGTTACTCGTTACCTGAGCCATGCTTTCTTTAATAATATTGCAGCCCTTGCTCAAGTTCTCCATACTTATCGTCAACGCTGGCATAATTTTAAGTACCGTATCGTTACGCCCAGCTCGCTCAATAATAAGTCCCTTACTAAAGCAGAGAGTTGCAACCTCCTTGGCGAAGGCTTCTCCCAAATGGGTCACATCAATTCCCCAGATCAGTCCCAAGCCGCGAATTTCAATAAGTGGATCCATTGTTTGGATATGTTCACGCAAGAACTGCTGAACAAAAGCTTCTTTTTCCTTCACTTGGGCTTCCAACCCAACCGTGTCTCTGAACTCCAGCGCTGCCTTTGCTCCGACAAACGCTAGCTGATTTCCACGGAAGGTGCCGTTATGTTCACCAGGACTCCAAATATCCAGTTCTGGCTTAAGCAGCAACAAGGACATTGGCAGACCGTATCCACTGATCGACTTGGACAAGACAACCATATCAGGCACAATGCCTGCTCGCTCAAACGAGAAGAACGAACCAACTCGGCCGCAACCGACCTGAATATCGTCAACAATGAGCAAGATATCATGATCATCGCAAAGCTGTCGCAAATCACGCAGCCATTCGTTATCTGCAATATTAATACCGCCTTCAGCCTGTATCGTTTCCAAAATAATCGCAGCAGGCTTCTCCACACCGGAATGAGTGTCTGTTAAAAGCTGTTCCATGTACAAAATGGTATCCATTCCGTTAAATGTGCTGTTATAAGGTATAAAGGTAACATTATTCAGTGGGACTCCTGCGCTCTCTCGCATGGAGTTATTGCTGGTAATCGATAAGCTACCGAGCGACATACCGTGGAACGCGCCCATAAAAGCAAAAACACCATTTCTTTTTTTTACCTTACGCGCAAGTTTCAGTGCTGCTTCCACCGCATTGGTTCCCGTCGGTCCGCAAAATTGAAGCTTATAATTCAAGCCCTTAGGCCGGAGAATACGCTCGGAAAAAGACTCTATAAACTCTTGCTTGGCCGTGGTGTACATATCCAGACCATGCATGATCCGATCGGAGGTTAAATAATCTAGTAACCGGTTTTTCATAAAGTCATTATTGTGCCCATAATTTAGAGCCCCTGCACCGGCGAAAAAGTCAATATATCCCTCTCCTGCCTCCGTGTACAAAACATCGTTTTTCGCTTTGTTGAAAACAACTGGAAAACTCCTGCAATAAGACCTTACATTGGACTCCAGTGTTTCGAATGTGTTCATAAATATTCGTCCTCCCGCTGACCTGATTTTTGAAAAATACAAGCATGGAAAGCAAAAAAAGTGTAAATATGTAATCTAAAATGAGTAGACAGTCTGAATTCACAATGGGATATCCACACCATAAAATCTTGAGTACGATCACAAGAACATATAGAGTACAAAAGAATACAACAGAGATGCACATTGAGAGTAAGATGAATAGAAGATTAAATAGTGGGGTTTTCTAAGAGGTCTGTCAGAGGATGTCAACTCCTATGTAATAAAATACCATAATTTTCATTAAAGTCAATGCATGTTTCTGAGATCTTTTGTTAATTTATTGTAATTTTAGGACATTTCCTTGCAGTATATTGTTAAATAAATATGAAATATGACGTAATATAGTAATAAATCTCAAAAATAGTACATTTTCATATCAAATAGATATATATCTAGATCGTCCGGAGACTGGATTTCCATAATAAAGCTGAGCTTTTGACAGACTGACCAAAGGAGTTTACTCTATCAAAAGAACTTGCTAAATTTAAAAATAGATAAGGAAACACATCATGTCTAATGTTTTGATTATTGAAGATGATAATATGCTGGGTGACACTCTCTCCTTATATTTAACAGGGGAAGGCTACCACGTTACACGAGTGGAACAAGCGACTGAGGGTATTGCCCGACTCGATAGGGTACAGCCCGATATTATTTTACTAGATCTGTTGCTTCCAGATTTGGATGGCGTGAATCCCTGCCCACTGATACGCAAGCATACGGACGTACCAATCATCGTGATTTCTACAGAAAACGACATTTCAGAGCGCATTCGTACACTTACGTTGGGAGCAGATGATTATATTTGCAAGCCTTTTAGTATGCAAGAGCTCAAAGCACGGATCGAAGCTCTTTTCCGTCGGATCAAAATCACACGCTTGCAAGGAAGAGGCATTTCACCTGTAGCTGAACCTGAAACAGGCATTACTTTGGATCTGGCGAGAAGAATGGTTACCGTTAATGGTCAGATGGTAGAGATGACCTATTCGGAATTTGAGCTAATGAAACTTTTTTATACGAACCGAGGAATTGTATTTAGTAGATATGCCTTGATTCAGGCTCTCCGTGGCACAGACTCCTTTATTAATGAGAGGGCAGTGGACGTACATATTAACCATTTACGTAGAAAGATCGAAAAAGACCCCAAGAAACCGCAATTGATTAAGACCATTTGGGGAATCGGTTACAAATTTATGCAATAACGCAGCTAGATCCAGGGAATGGATGATTTAATTTGATTAATCTCCTTTTGAACCCTACTCAGTTGCTCTCTCCAGTCTGGATACAGCTCTCCCCCTGAGGTTTCATTGCTGCGCTTCAATGCTTTCTCCAGCTTTATCACCTTTGCCAGCAGCTCAGTCGCGCACAGATTCCCCGTTCCTCCCTTCAGCGAGTGAATTAATCGAAGAGCAGAAGATAACTGACCATTGTCCATTTTTCTCACAACTCTTCTATCAAGATACTGGTATTCCTGTATCCATTTATGTAGGGCAAATTGAAAAATATACACCTTGCCATCCATACCGGCTATCGCTTTCTCCGCGTGAATACCATGTAATTCTTGCAGCCACGCTAAATGAATCCAGCTATTTAACATTCTTGTTGCGGTTAATTCATGTACAGGCTTGAGCAGCACATCATTAATGCCTGCACGAAGACAAACCTCCTGCTCAGGCTGCACAGCATCCGCGGTAAAAGCGATAATGGGGAGTCTGTTAAAAGCTCTGTTTCTTCGAATATGTCTGGCCGTCTCAAAACCATCCATTTCCGGCATATGCAGATCAAGTAGCACCATATCCCATGAGCACCGCTCCAGTAATTCTATAACTTCTCTTCCATTTGTGACTATCGTTACCTCAAAACCACGCTCTGCCAAAAACTCAGTGATCACAACTTGGCTAATCTCGTTATCCTCTGCTATGAGGATTTGATATTTTTGTGTTGAGACCCCAACTTCATATTGGAGGTCCATTGTTGCAACAGCTTCCAGACTATGATTATCTACAGACACTGGCTTTTCCTGCTCAGGTCTCAAGCGGAGCACCTCCAGAAGAGCGCTCCGGGTTACTGGCTTAGACAAAAAGGCATCTACCCCCTGCTCTGTAGCTTCAGCGGCTACTTCTTCCAACTGGAACACGGTTGTAAGCCCAATGACCTGAGTCATTTGCTTATCCAGTATATGAAGCCAATGCCTGCGTGATTCAAGCTCTCTAAAGTCTTCCATCCCCATATCAATCATAACCAAATCAAAATGTTCACCCTTTTGAAAAGCGTCTGAATATTCCTGTAAGGATGAAACGGTGAGTGTTTGTAGCCCCAAATCTTGCAGTAGTTCGTTCAGGCTGTGGCTCACCAGTTCATGCTGTGCAATGATTAAGGCTTTGCCGTTGACTGGTTTTTCCAGCTGTGTGCTTCTCGCATTAAAATCCCCTATTTCAAGCTCCACATTAAAGTAAAATTGACTATACTCTCCTAAACAGCTTTTCACTTCTACGCTACCGCCCATAGCTTCAGCCAATTGTTTGCTAATAGCCAAACCCAGCCCGGAACCCCCATATCTGTGGGTTGATGTACTCACTTGCGTAAAAGGGACGAATAGCTTGTCCATTCCGGTCTTGGAAATGCCTATGCCCGTATCTTCTACCATAAAAGAGACACTCACTCGTCCGTCCTGCTGGCTTACCATTTTTACCTGTAACAATACATGTCCCTGGTCCGTGAACTTAATGGCGTTGGTCAGAAGATTTAAAAGCACCTGTTCCATTCGAAGCGGATCTCCCTTGAACCTTTTCGGTAATTTCGGGTCCGCTATGAAAACGATCTCTACTTTTTTATGTTCCAGCAAAATCCCAACGGTATCTGCGAGATGCCGAAGCATGTGTTCCAGCTCAAATTCCGCCTTTTCCAGTTCTACCCTACGGACCTCCATTTTAGAAAAATCCAAGACATTATTGAGCATGGACAAAAGAGTACGCGAGGAGGCGAGCAGCTTATGGAGATAATCATTCTGAACGTCAGTCAGTTGAGTCTTACTCAACAGCTTTGAGAGGCCAATGATGCCATTCAGCGGCGTTCGAATTTCGTGGCTCATATGAGCTAGAAAAATACTTTTTGCATGGTTAGATTCACTCATCTCCTTTCTTTTCTGCTCGGAAGCTTTATACTCCGTAATATCCAATACATGACCGATGACATATCTGGTGAGTCCCTCGTCCCTGACAGGATGCAAGGTAATTAAAGCTGAATATTCCCAAAACTCCAATTCAAATACGGTCCGATCACCGAACCAAGCCTGTTTGTAGTATTCGGAAAGCTGCTCTAGTGTTTCAAAGGAAAGCTCCAAAATATCCCCGATACGTTTCACATGCTCCCATTTATTGAAATTGACTTGCAGATTCAGACCCATGCGCTCCAGCAATTCACCATCAAGCAGCATATAATAAAATTCATCCCCCCTTTTCTCCAGCCTGAAGGTAAAGCCAGGTTGAACTCGAAGTAAAGTTAGCAGATCATGATTTTTGTCAATCGAACGCTGTCCATTTGTATACCTGGCGGGGATTAGAGCCTGCCCAAACAGAGTTATGAACAATAGACCAATCCCTATTTCCAACCCGCAGGTCAGCAGTGTTCCATCACTTATGCCAAAATATAAGAACAGAACTCCTGCCAGCCCGTATAAGACGCCCGTGATCGCCTGACGAATGAGCTGACGCTGAAAAATCAAAACTAATAATAATATCACGATCGTATATAGCAACAAATCTCGAACCAAGCGTTCGTCCTCCTTGTAATCTCCCATACGTTGCGAAAAGCTGTATCGGAAATATAAAAAAACTCAGGACAGATTCCTTATGCCATTAGGCTTAAAGAACTGTCCCGAGCATTCATTGTACTATAGATTCCATAAGGTTCAAGCTCGTTTTAATATTTGAAACGACTGATCATCACCTTCAAATCAGCAGCCATATTGGAAAGCAATTGAGCAGAGGCTGAAATTTCCTCCATGGAAGCCAATTGCTCTTCTGAGGAGGCGGCCACTTCTTCAGATGTAGCGGCATTACCGGTTGCAATCGTCGCCAGCTCATTGGCTGTCGCTGCAATCTCTTGTACACTGGCTGAGATTTGCTGGGCTATCGAAGCAACCTCCTCTACCTGAGGCGTGGTCTCTCGAATGCCTTCCATCGCATGATTCAGCTTCACAATGGTCGCTTTGGAAATCTGTAGCCCGTCCTTCACCTCAGTCGTAACCCTATCCATCGTCTCCACCGTAGTTTCGGTTTCATGTTGAATTTCGCCAATCAAGTTGGCAATCTGGGTGGCAGAACTCTGAGACTGTTCTGCCAGCTTACGCACCTCATCCGCGACGATGGCAAAGCCTTTACCATGATCACCTGCTCTGGCTGCCTCAATAGCTGCATTCAACGCCAACAGGTTCGTCTGATTGGAGATATCGCCAATGACCTTCGTAATTTCTCCAATTTCATGAGAGCGGGCTTGCAAGGTTTGAATCATCCGGTTGGAACGCTCTACTGACTCGTGAATGGAGTTCATCTGCTCGCCTGTCTGCTCTACAGATTTTCGTCCTTCCTCAGCTTGCAAGGCAGATTGTCTGGCCAGATCCGCTACTGAAGTCGAGCGTTCAGCGATTCGAGTGATTCCATGTGCTATTTCATCCAGTGCCACCGAGTTATTTTCCAGCCCCATAGTCTGCTTCTCCGCACCGCTAGCAATTTCTTGCACGGCTTGGGACACCTGCTCACTTGCAGCGCTGGTTTGTTCCGCGCTTATCGTCAGCTCATTCGAAGAAAGAGCTACGTGATCTGCACTGTTTCCTACGTTATGAATAACAGAGCGTAAGTTGTTCTGCATATTCTGAAAAGCTACTCCTAATTCTCCAATCTCGTCCTTGCTCATGACTTGAATGTCCTGAGTTAAATCCCCGGCGCTCACATTTTCCGCCTGTTCTTTAAGTTTTATAATTGGTTTGATGATGGAACGGATCAGAAAATAAACGATGATAGCACCAATCACAAGACAACCAACAATGGTAAGCAAAGTGCTGATCAAAATCGGCTGAGCTGCTTCATCAACTTCAGATAAATAAAGCGTTCCGCCTATCTTCCAGCCTGTCAGCTTATTGGTCGCATAGTTCATATACTTGAGCTGACCTTCATACTCATATTCGTATTCACCAGTATCGCTTTGAAACATGCGTGATTCAATATCTGTAATTTTGGTGCCTGCTGTCTTCGTCGGATGAGCAATGTAAGTATGGTTGCTGTCCAGCAATATGGCATAACCCTCATGGCCTACTTTAATATTGTTCAATGTATCTTTAATACCACTAATTTTCAGGTCAATGCCAATAACGCCCGATCCATCTGTCGTTGCTCTCGACACTGTAACCGTCATCTGCTTTGAATCTGCCGAAAGATAAGGTGAACTAATTACTGTCTTTGTTGGTCCCTTTATCGCTTCATCGTACCAAGGTCTGATACGTGGATCATAATTATCGGGTAATTGCTTTTGTGGATAGGTTGTAATTTTAGCGTCTTTCGTACCATAATAGATGGATTCTGCTTCTGGGTGAAGTGCAGCATACTGTTTAAACAACTCTTCCAGTTTAGCCGCTTGTTCCTCCGTCTCGATCCGATTGCCTTTTAGTCTTTCTGCAAAATATTCTGCATCATGGATCTTGGGTTCAATGGTACTATTAATGATAAAATTTGTACGAATTATAGCCTGCTCGGCGCTCTCTTCAATCTGGTTTCGAATCTGCTGACTAGCGCTCACAAACGACAGAGCACCCACGATCATGGATGGTATGATCAAAAATGCAATAAAGGCCACCATTAGCTTTGTTTTAAAATTTTTACTGAGTACCCTCGATACCTTCCATTTTCTTCCTGAAAACTTCTTCATTACTAAGCATCTCCATTTCATCGCCTGAATTTTGTAACCTATGGTGAACCGCTTAAATCTTGTCGATGATGACAGTCACCCGACAGATTCTCTCTCACGTTTTTTCACATCTCTTGCTGAGATGCTTCGATATAAAAAAATATAAACTCGCTAGTCGAATAGGTATATGTACTTATTTTTGAGCACCACAAGGCTGAACGGAACCGGTTCTTTGATATAATATACCTAAAAATTATTAAAAAAAATGCAATGTAGATGTTAAGAAAATGTTAGTTTCCCCACACTATACCTACCTCTTTACATAAAATAATCCCCTTGAAGGTGGCACACATAGGCTCATTGATCGAAATCACCATATGCTACACCCGCAAGGGGATTAAATATGATTTATTCCATTCTATCCAGCAAAGCCTTAAAATCGTCGAGATGGGTGACCGGTGCCTGACAAGCAAAATGCTCACACACATATACGGCTGGTTTGCCATTCACAAGATCGTAATCATGGATATAAGGAGCTATTTCTGCAATCTCTGGCTGTCCTTTATCCTTCAAAACAACAACCATATCCGGCCTAAAACCAGCTTGAACCACCTGAACGAACTGAGCAGTCTGCGGATCATCCCTTTGACCCACAATCACAATCTCTTTCGTCTTTCCCGTCGCATACAACAACGCGCTGAGCAGCGCTGAGTAGCCTGAGGGGTAATGAGCAACCATCCCGCCAAAAGCCTTAAACTGCTTGGCTGCATAGTCTTCCAATCGAGTTTCCCCCGTTAGCCGCGCAAGCCGCACAAAATTATGGGCCGCAATGCTGTTACCCGACGGAATCGCACCATCATAAATTTCTTTGGGTCTGGATATCAATTGTTCACTATCTGAACCGGTAAAGAATAATCCGTCCCGTTCTTCATCCCAAAACAGATCAATCATATCCTGATTAAGCGTCAGTGCCCGCCGCAGATACTGTACATCGAAGGTCGCCTGGTACAACTCAATCAAGCCCCACACATAAAAAGCATAATCATCTACATAGCCGGGGTAAGCTGCCTGACCATCCCGGTGCCGTGCCAATAGGCGTCCATCCTCCCGTCTCAAATGGTTCCACAAGAACGTCTCTGCCTTTCGAGCTTGCTCAGTATATCTGGTATCTCCAAAAGCTTGCCCCGCCTTGGCCAAAGCAGCAATCATCAACCCGTTCCACGAGGTCAAAATCTTGTCATCCTTTTGAGGATGAACCCGCTGCTCCCTAGCAGTAAACAGCTTGGCCCGTAGCTCACTGACCCGCTGCTCCAGCTCTGGCTCGGTCAAATCATGCTTGTTCGCATAGGCTTCCAGATTGATATCAATCAGGTTTGGAATATTGTGGCCTTCAAAATTACCGTAAGGTGTGATACCGTACAAATCGTTGAAAAAAGCCGCGTCCTCATCGCCCAGTACAGTCTTAATCTCGGAGTCGCTCCAAACGTAAAATCTACCCTCTTCTCCTTCAGAATCCGCGTCCTCTGCCGAATAAAAGGCACCTCCTGCATCCGTCATGTCTCTTGCAATATATGTAAAATTTGTTCAGTGATTTGTCGATACAGTCTCTTGCCTGTCACCTGCCAAGCCTCTGTATACGTGATGGCCAACAAAGCGTTGTCATACAGCATTTTTTCAAAATGCGGCACCAACCATTTCTCGTCCACTGAGTACCTTGAGAATCCCATGCCTACATGGTCGTAGATTCCGCCCCGTGACATCGCATCCAGTGTCTTCTCTACCATTTCCAATGCCTTCTGATTCCCCGTATGTTGTGCATATCGCAGCAGAAAAGACAAGTTATGTGAAGAAGGAAACTTCGGTGCTTCTCCGAAGCCACCATATTCATGATCGAAGGTGTGGCTGTATTCATGGAAAGCTTTATTCAAGCACTGCTCATCCAGTTCTCCGCGATAACCTGCAAGCAAATCCTGTCGTTCATGCTCGGTAAGCACCTGCTCACTCAGCTCCATCAGCTCATCCGGCTGTTCTTTCCACCGGATTCCCACCTTACTTAGCAAATCCAAAAGTCCGACACGCCCAAACTTCTGCTCCTTGGGCAAATACGTACCCGCAAAAAAAGGTCTCTGATCCGGCGTCATCAAAATCGTCAGCGGCCAACCCCCATGCCCGGTCATCGTCTCGCAGATGGACATATAGATATGATCCACATCCGGACGTTCCTCTCGATCCACTTTAATGGATATGTAATCCCGGTTTAATACCTCAGCTACCTCTTCATCCTCGAAAGATTCTCTCTCCATTACATGGCACCAATGACAAGTCGAATAGCCAATTGACAAGAAAATAGGCTTGTTATCACGCTTAGCAATTTCAAAAGCTTCATCTGACCAAGGGAACCAGTTTACCGAATTGTAAGCATGTTGCAATAGATACGGTGACTTTTCCTTGGCTAATCTATTCGGTTTGCTGCTCGTTGACATGGGGCATCACCACTTCCGTAGTTGGATTTTATGCTCGGTATTATTTTACCCTAAATGGGTGGTAAAAGTCGGAAGAACAGAAAAAAGATAATGACTCTCAACCGAATCTATCAATAAATTATTTATTCAGGTCATAAGTAGGTATGAAAAAGCACCGTCGGATATTCTCCAACAGTGCTTTGTTTACTGCAATCGTACCTTATTAATGTTTAGCATGTTACTGATTAGAATCTATATCAAATATCTTCAGAGCTTTCAGTAAGGCGTATTCACTTGTTCTGGTCCCTTCTTTTGAAAAATGCGCATCTGGAAAAGCGGGGGACATATGATGGTACCCGGGATAGACATGTAATTCCACTAAGACACCATCAAAGACCAGTTGTTTAGCAAAAGATAAGGCTTCATCAATAAATAGATCAATGGTACCTATATTTATATAAGTCGGTGGTAACCCGGCCAATGACTTTGCACGGGCTGGCACATAATACTCACTTACCTTGTTAGACCCCGGTTCAATCCCCAATACAGATTTCCAGCCAAAATAATTACTTTGTTTTGTCCAAATAAACTCTCCTGCGTGTGGATGCTCTGGTGCGATACTTGTGCGGTCATCTAGCATTGGCCTCATTAATCTTAGATGATGGATTGCGAATTCCTTCTGATCACGAATGTACAAAGCTAAGCCAGCCGCCAAACCACCACCAGCGCTACTGCCCCCGACGGCAACTTTCTGAGTATCTATCCCTAACTCTTCCGCATGTTCAATACACCATTTTAGGCCCGAATAACAATCCTGTAACTGACTTGGCTGTACATGCTCTGGCGCTAGGCGATAGTACACAGATACACAACAGAAACCATGTTCTGCAGCAAGAGCTGCATTAGCAGGACGATTCACGACTGGACTTCCTAAGACCATTCCGCCTCCGTGTATGGAATAATATAGAGGCATCTTATTATGCTTTGATTGTTTGGGCTTAATGATTTCTATTTGAATATCTGGACCACTAAAACAACTTGGCACAATCTTTTTTTCTAATGTAACAGGGAATATCTGCGTTACATCTAATGGTTGCATCATTTGAGATTGGCTTTTACGTGCTTCCATTAGTGTAGATTTGGTAAGATCAGTTGTTGGTATTAAATCAACTACACTGATAATTTCTGGATCAATCAGATGTCTACTTCTACTTTTTTGTTCCCTCATGATAGTCGTTTCCCCACTTTCTTGTTTTAAAGATAATGAATCAATACATAAATTCTTTCATTTATTCAGAATCGGCACCGTCCCAAATCCGTTGATGCTGTCGTTTATATTCATATTTTAAAGATTAAAATATGCTTTATAAATGAAAACAACGAGTTAGAATCATTTTTGACATAAAACCAATAATGAAAAAATGAGGTGCAATCCAATCTTTTGCCAAACAAAAAAACGTGACCGGATTGGTTTTTCACCGCGATCATCCGGTCACGCCCTCAGCTCACCATGTCAGGAGCCAAAATTAAATTTATTGACGCGAGTATAGCACCACGCCACTTTGCAAATAGGTACTTTTTATGTCCACTTCATGGGGTATCGATCGATATTCGCTGGCGTATCCCCCTACTTTTTATGTGAATACACAATTTTCTTAATGGTTTCGGTAGAGAGAAAAAACTCCTTAGCTAATTGCTCAATACTGCTACGATTTTGAAAAGCTTTTCTGATCGCGGCATTTCGCTGTTCAAGCAACCTTTTCCCGCCGCTCAAACTGCCCCAATCCATATATTCCGTTTTTGGCTTAGGAATATACAGAGTCTCTCCTTGAACATATTTTTGAATTTCCGTAATTAGTTTTTGAGGTAAAACTTTTGTAGCATTCGTATATCTCAATTTGCTCGCTCCTTATTTTGATTCTTTAAAATAAGGTGCAAAGCCAAAAATATTAAAAAAGCTTGTTCAGCGTTTAAAAATTGTTTCGCCCCATACAAAGTAACGCTTTCCCAATAATTGGCTTTGCATGAGTGTAAGAAGTCACAGACAATCCCAATAGATTCTCCATCAGTAGGCACCCCCTTTTACTTCGCAAGTATAGCATAACTCTGCTCACCTGATCTTCATTCATTTGCGAGGTGCTGGCGGGACGCTTTTTTGCTCGACTCTTGTTATTTGCAAGCCAATGTTTTATATTGACATAAGAGTAGGTCAAAAATAAAAGAGGTGAACGGACGAGATGTCTCCACGAACGAAGGAACAAAATGAAGAGATCCGGCTACGGCGTCTGGCGCAAATCCGGAAAGCGGCTGCCGATGTTTTTTTGAATAAAGGGCCTTTACTGGAAATCCGTGATGTGGCCGTGCAGGCGGGACTCGGCTATGGCACGGTATACCATTATTACGGCAATAAGGGTGATCTGCTCCACGATCTGCTATGGGACGCGTTGGAGCGGTCCGGGGGATGGTTGGAGGCCCCGCGTGCTTCGGCTTCGGGGCAGGCGCCGGCGCGCGGGCATTTCGGCTTGGCTGTGGCGGCAGATATCGGGAACACGTCTGCCGCGGATTCCCAAAGCAAAAGCCGCGAAACGGCCGCTACCGCAGAGCTTGGCCCCGTCGCCGCCGCTGGCGTCCGGCTACTGCAGCTTTGGGCGGAGGACCACGCCCTGTACCTGCTGCATAAGCTGGCCGGTGAGGGCTTTGCCTCGCTGCCTGAAGCGCGCTCGGCCCCACTCTCGGCCGCTTTTCGCCGGGAGGTGCTAGCGCCGCTTGCCGCTTTGCTGGAGACTGGGCGTGCGGTGGACGAGGTTGCCGCTTCCGGCGAAAATACGGCAGAGTCGCCGTATCGGCTACACCACGCGGAAATGCTGCTGGCCGCCTTGGTCGGCTGCGCCTCGCTTTCGCTTCGTCGCGGAAAGCTGCACGAAGAGGCCTGGGATATCGCCCGGTTTTTAAAATTATAGAATGGATAAGGAGCGAATCATCAAAGATGATCATTTTAAAATCACCAAGAGAAATCGAAGAAATGAGACCGGCGAGCCAGATCGTTGCGGACTGCTACCGCGAGGTGGTCAAACTGATCGAGCCTGGGATCACCACCCGGGAAATCAATGACTTTGTTGCCAGACACATCACTAAGCTGGGCGGCAAGCAGTTTACGAAAGGGTACAACGGTTTCCCTGCCGAAACCTGCATTTCGGTCAACGATGTGGTCGCCCACGGCATTCCTTCGAACCAGGCGCTTATGGACGGCGACTTGTTGAAGCTCGACATCGTCGTGGAATACGGCGGATGGTTCGGCGATTCGTGCTGGTGCTATGCGGTGGGCAATATCCGGCCGGAGGCGCAAAAATTAATGAAGGTGACAAAGGAATGCTTGGATTTGGGGATTGCCCGTGCACTCCCCGGGGGTCGGCTCGGCGACATAACGTCGGCGATTCAACAGCATGCGGAAGCAAACGGGTTTTCGGTTGTACGCGATTTGCTCGCGCACGGGATCGGACGGAGCCTGCACGAGGAGCCGAGCTACGAGCATATCGGCATAGCTGGTAAAGGTATTCGGTTAAAGGAAGGCATGGTGTTTACCATTGAACCGATGATCAACGAAGGTACGTTTCGTATTACGATCGACGACGATCAATGGACGGCGAGAACGGCCGACGGCAAGTTGTCGGCACAATATGAGCATACGATCGCAGTTACACAGGACGGCCCACTGATTTTAACGGCCCAGTAAGAATAAAGACGAACAGTCGGGAATGCGTCATTTTAGGAAATAAGCGCCGACCCGGCCTGCTTGGTCCGGCGAAAGTTCGTAATCCGAAACGTGAAATAGCGCTGGTCCCAGGCTGGAACCAGCGCCTTTTTACATGGTTTGTATCTTTACCGATTTACGAAAAACCATATTGTTATGCGGTTTTTTATTATGACTTTGGTATCATGTTACGGATTTACACTCTCTCTTGGCTAGCCTATCTTGCATGTATGTTTTTCATTGCATATCTTGCTATTGGCTGAGCAATCAATAACTCAATCCAAAATGCTACACCAAAATTTCTAAACCAGCTGTGAAAGAAGTTCTGGAAAGGTTCTAGGCTTATTTGTTTCGTACCAACCAAGTTCCTATAATTGTGGTAGGCTACACAAGTCGTGCTAATAATAGTAAAGTATAATCAAGCAAAAAACTCATAAAGGAGTATATGAACAGTTGAGCAATTTTCTGAGTGAATTTGAGGAAAGATTTAGAGCAGGAGTTTTGGAAGATCTCAAAAGCATACTGGAAGAAGTGAAGGATGAAAAAGTTTACGCTTGCGCGTTTGGCACAGACAGCGATTTTGTCACCTTATTTCTAGCTGTTAATACTGAGGAATCACTTGTTAGACATATCACAAACATGAAAGCCCAAGACCTGTGCAACAGCAAGGAAGATGAAATTTATTACAGATGGGGATTAAGCGAATATCAATATGGCGATACAACACACCTCAATCATATTAGCAAATTTCTGTATGCAACCGACAATGTGTTGGACTATAAAGATGAAATGATAAAAATTATGGCCAAGGTAGTTAAAGAAACCGACGATGTACTTTTTACTCAATTCGGCCAATCCAAAGAAGATATTATTTTTTTCGTGTCCATGACAGATGATGATATGGCCGAGGAACTGGAAGATCAGTCTGTAATTCAGATGACAAATGCCAAATTAGTTGATGGCTTCTTGCATCGTTATCAATAATACTAAATCATTCTCTTTCACATGGTTTAACTTTTTTCCAATCTCAAACACTCACTTACCAGCTACTTATTTGTAACCTTTTGAAGATAAATACGGCGCTGGAAGGTACGTTAAATGGGAAGCAGCGAGATAAACTCCTTGCTTCCCATATGCTTATTTTGCGGTTAAATGTTCTTTCAACCACTGTCTATAAAACTGTAGTTGCTCTTTGGTGTGAAAATAATGCTTTCCACGTTCCATCACTTTTAGCTGGCAATGAAATCGGCTTGCAAACGTAGATATGACGTCATATTCACACAAGTCATCTTCAGAGCCATAAAGTATGGCAGTTGGCTTATTCCATGTATCAATTGGATGCGATTTAACATAGCAGTAATAATCCCAATAAAGTGTTCGCCCAATGGGTGTAGATATTTCTTTTTCAACTTTTAATCTATCCTCACTTACACTGAACCATGTCATCATATTTTTGATTATTCTCTCCATATCTAGCACTGGAGAAAGAAACAGACATTGTTTTAGTGGGAGATGATGATAAGCAAGCAAACTAAAATACGCACCCATGCTACAAGCGAAAATACTAATTTCATGCCATTGCTTTTGTGTGTAACGCATGATGATGTCAAGATCATGAACACAATTTTGAACTTTACAGACGTAGGTTTCTTCTTTGCGGTCACCATGTTCAGGCAAATCAAAACTAATGACTTGATACCCTTGTGCCGTTGCTTCTTCTGCAAATATAACGATCACATCATCTGCCTTGTTTGACATATTACCGTGGATAGCTATAAGTATCTTATCTGATTCACCACCCCACAAAATTGCCGGGATGCCCTCGATTTTCAATTTTTGCTTTATCATTACTTTATCCTCGCTTAAAACAGCTTGTTGTTGTCTTCCTTATCAAAATATTCTTTGTGATTCTATCCTATGATACTACGATGATGTGAGAAACTACGCCGCCATCATACTTATGGTATCGAAATTCGCTTGTTTTGCTGAGATGTGACTCCAGAGCAACTTATTATTGACGATACTGATCATAACTTCTGGTTCTATTACATCCTGGTAGGAAAGCATAACCAAAGTTGCAATATCTCCCATCTGATATGCAGCCGTTAATGCCCTTAGAAAAGTTTTCGATTTTTCACTTTCTGGTAAGGATAATTCGCCTTTTAAGAGTTCCTCCTGAACTGCTCCTAGCGATTTTCGTGCCCGATGAAGTGCAACTTTTACCGCTCCCTCTGTTGTGCCCAGTATGTCGGATGTTTCACTAATCGAAAATGCGAACACATCTCGCAGCAGGAAGACAGTTCTCTGAAGCGGTGATAGATGATTCATTAAGGACTGCAACGCTATCTCAATTTCATAAGTTCCATGATCCGGTTCAGTCACTTTCGCTTGTTCCCTATTCAATATCCGAGTGAAGACTGCTTTTCTCCGTATCTCATCAATCCAGGTGTTTTTAGCAATCCGCAGCAGAAGCGCTTTGGGATTGGTATGTTCGAAATTGTTTAACTTTCCTAATGCTTTTACCCAAGTATTCTGAGCCAATTCTTCCGCATCCCAATTTGATTTCGTAAGCGACAGACAGTAACGCTTCAGGACCGCCTGTAATTCGTCAAAGTTGTGGATGTTCACTGAATTGTCTGTCATCTGTATAGAATCATCTATGTTCATAGGCCTTCTCCTCCACAGTCATATTCTGCCCTCTGCTAAAGCAAAACCATTTGCTACCTTCATTGTAAACGAATTAGGGGTTGTAGAAGTTACACCATATACGCAAATCGTTTTTCTAATAAAAACTCCGTATCTTTTTACAGTCTGGGTTCGTTTACAAGAAGAAATCAATTGAACCAAGAAAATGGGGGTATACAAAATGAGTGTTTATGTTCCTTATGTTGTTGAGCAAACCGCTCAAGGTGAACGATCATACGATATCTATTCCAGACTGTTAAAGGATCGCATTGTGTTTGTAGGAGCAGCCATCGACGATCAATTAGCCAACAGCATTATTGCTCAATTATTGTTTCTAGCAGCAGAAGATCCGGAAAAAGATATTTACATGTATATCAACAGCCCAGGTGGCTCTACTTCCGCAGGATTTGCCATTTATGATACGATGCAGTACATCAAGCCCGAGGTGCATACGATATGTACGGGATTTGCTGCTTCGTTTGGCGCCATCCTCTTGCTGGCTGGTGCCAAAGGAAAACGTTCTGCACTGCCGAACAGTGAAATTATGATCCATCAGCCGCACGGCGGCGCACAAGGCCAGGCCAGCGATATTGCGATCAGCGCAAAACGAATTTTATGGACTCGTGAAAAGGCAACCCGTATCACAGCTGAACGGACTGGGCAACCTTTGGAAAAAGTGGAGAAAGACATGGACCGGGATTTTTTCATGTCTGCTCAGGAAGCACTGGAGTATGGCATCATCGATCAAGTGATAACTTCTTTGTAGAGTATGCACAAGACGACTTTATGCTTTCCCTGCTCCGGCCAAGAAACTACAAAAAACACGAGGTGATATCATGTTAGCAAGCTTGCAAGGCAAGGAAGTAACTATTCATTTCATTGACGGAACATGTGCAAGCGACGGGGTATTGGACCAGATTGACGACAAGTATGTTAAATACCTTACGCAATATCAGACGCTTGTTATTCCAATTACGTCCATTCGCACCGTATCCATAGACATTAAAGAAAAACAATCCAACAGAGTTGGATTCGCCCCATAAATCTAACATAGTATCACAGGTAATCGCCGATCCCACAAGTTTAAGCCATCCTTCCATGATTTGTGGAATCGGCAACCCGCATGGGTGAAAATTTCATTTTACGGAGGCATGGTATTATGGAAATCTCAAAGGGAGTGGAAATGCTTCAACTAGATTTTATTGGGAACAGGATTCATCCCATTCTGTTGTGGGATCGAGAAATGGCAGTGTTAGTAGATACAGGATTTCCAGGACAAATTGAAGATTTACGCTCGGCTATGGAAAAGGTAGGCGTATCGTTTGGCAAACTAAAAGCTGTGATTTTGACACATCAGGATGTGGATCATATAGGTTGTCTTCCTGAGATTTTGCAGGAGTGTGGCAACAATATTACAGTATATGCGCATGAGCTGGATAAGCCGTATATTCAAGGGGAACTCCCTCTTTTAAAAGATGGTCACCTTGAGAATCCCCCGAAGGGCAGAGTGGACAATACCTTAATAGATGGTCAGGAACTGCCGTTTTGCGGAACAATTCGAGTCATCCATACGCCTGGGCATACCCCTGGTCATATCAGCCTTTATTTGAAGCAAAGTAAGATTCTCATTGCTGGTGATTCGATGTACAGCGAAAACGGGATTCTCAGAGGAATTCATGCTCCGACTACACCTAATATAAGTGAAGCTCGTCTCTCATTGAAAAAGTACTTGGATCTCGACATTGCATCGG
Source organism: Paenibacillus polymyxa (assembly GCF_015710975.1). Taxonomy (NCBI): domain Bacteria; kingdom Bacillati; phylum Bacillota; class Bacilli; order Caryophanales; family Paenibacillaceae; genus Paenibacillus; species Paenibacillus polymyxa. The sequence goes on from NZ_CP049783.1 coordinate 5,101,616, forward strand.
TGGTTTGTTATCACGGGGGATTAAGTAATGTAGAAGTTAATGACCAGATATTAGGACTTAGCAAAGGATTATAAAATTTACTCTTAGTTACGATATCAAAACTGGATTCCCTTGTAGATCGAAAGGGTCCGGTTTTTTCAGTTATGTGAGATGCCTCCATGTAGCGACTAGCGCAAAAATTCAATAAGAATTAATGATTGCTGCTTCCGTTGGCGGTGAACAATACTATTAAGAAAATTTATATGGTTTAATTCTTTCTAGATCTTTCATAATACAACAAATTGATTAACCCTTGAAACTGTAAATACAAGACCCCACTTTAACGAGATCGGAAGATACTGAATTTCCAATGCATATGCCAATATTTTTCTTCTCAGCTATTGAAGTTGAAATTTGAACCGAGCTAACGCTTAACACTGTCTCAACTTGATCTGCATTTTTAATAAGAATTTTATCTCCTATGATTTTTTTATTTCTGGGTAGGTTAAATGATCCAATTCTTTGTTTGTTCCTACTATGATTGTTCCTTCATCTATTGACTCAAAAGCCAAACTAACATTCATTATTTTTTCCATTTTAGACGTTGCCCTTATCGTTCTTCAATATATAGTCCACCCTTTACAATTTGGATTAGAACAACAACCACCTACTCTTTTAGATAATGTATTTTTTGTATTTTTGCAGAATTCATCTCTCACATTAACCGATCCTCCTAGCAATATGTATTTAAAAAGAACTTTATAGTAATAGTGATGAGAGACGTATTTCGGCTAGTTACTCAAATGATTTGAGTTGTTATTGGCATACTAAACATCTACTTTGATTAGTTTCATAGCTAAATATTACTATTACGCCCACCAATCTTTATCAAATAAAAGTTTATCCCTCGAAAGTTGGATTACAGAATGTGTAAACAAACTTTCTCATCTATAAAGAAAGCCATCTGTCTACACGTATTTCCCAAGCCTTATACTGCACCTATGTAATAAAAAAAGTAACTCCTAATGTGAGAGCTACTTAAAAAAGCTTAAATGGCATTGCCATTTGTTTCTACGATTTTTGTAAAGATAGTTTATATAATTCACTTACGATTCAATAGTCGTTTTTTCTACGAAGTTTCCATTCTCTTTAATAATCATCCTTGCCAACCTTCGTCCCGCTCTCTTAAAGAAAAATTCGTCAGTATAATTCTCTGAAACTATCGCTGAAATTTGATTTATGACCTCATTCTTTTTGTCATATTCTATTTTCCCCATTACATCCTCGCTCGGTCCATAACTATATACGACTCTTTCCTCGTCTTCGTAATCTTTTAACATGATTATATATACGGCCATTATTCTCACTCCTCGTAAATCTTCTCCCAATTCCACGGTCTTCCAGATTCTACAGTTTTATCATGCGCTGTTCTGTAATTCGTATGAAATATGCCTTCAAATCTCGATTCAAAAAGCTCATGATGTAGTAATTGTACATCAGAATCCACATACTTCCCATCGATTAATCTCTCCCACGCTTGTGATAGCTCAAAGTCTGGGTCAAATCTCCCGATTCCATGATCTTTAATGTGGATATCGTTAAAAACATGGTCTTTAATTCTTTGAATTCTATTTTGTGAAAAACCGGTATTTTTAGAAATATCTTCTACGTCTTAATTTCCTAAATTCCTAAATTTTTCATACAACTCTTCTGCAATAGCTTCTTCTCTAAAAAATTGGTCTGGAGAAATATTACGAGCACCAGATTCAGCATAATTAAAATCGTTTGATTTTATAATAGAAGAACGCTGTTCACTTTCTTTTAAGATATTGCTCGTACTTTTAGCGCCTTCATACTTAACGGATCCCTCCAAAAGATTTTTGGGCTTAATCAGTGCTTTGGTCGACGTAGAACCTATCATCAATCCTGCTGTACCAATCATATTAGCCCAGTGTTCCTTTGACCACGCATTGGTAGGATTGAATGCACCCTGAATCATGCCTGTTACTCCAAATGTACCGAAATTGAGCATGTCATTCCATGAATCGTTTTGTTTGGCTGCTCGTTCCATGTACCCTTGATACATTCCTTTTGGAATACCGTACGTCATATAATCCATGAAGCTCCAGAATGAATCAAATTTTTTCTCATATCGTTCTGAATTAGCTACTACAAAATCCTGACCAAGCTCTGCTAAGCTATCCGCCGATTTTTGGAAAGCATTTCGAGTATCTGGAGCAGGAACAGAACATGAATTAGGTGGAGGTGGTAAACAACTGGCGTCAATATTACCTGTTTCCAATAAATCAGTTAATCTAAACTTATCTGCATGATGGCGCAATTCTTTTGCAATAGAATCTGTAAGTGTAACAAATTCATTCATATTCTTCTGGGATGTTTGAAATCTGTAATAGAATTGCTCCTTCGTTATGCCCTCCCAGAATCGTCCCATAAACGAGATATGCTGCGATAACTTACTATTCATCTGCATCACCGTTTGCAGCGCAAGCTCAAACTTCTTAGAGACAGCTATAAGTTGTTCGGGTGTCACTTTAATGGTTGTCATAATGTACCTCATTTTGAGTTCGTTAGGACATAATACCATTATTCTAATTTATGGAAAACCTGCTTCATTCCTAATTGTTATAAGAATCAGAAGACTTATTCCCTATGACCTCTGACTTATATTTATTCAAATACTTCTCTTTTGCTGTCCATTCCTAAAATACATCTTACTTAAGTTATATGATTCACCTTATAAAAATAAGCCGATACATTGAAAGCTCGATCTCTTAGTTTCGGTAGTTTATCCCATCAATTATTTCAATTATCGTCAAAGCCCCTGCTTTGTACCCTGAAATATAATCTGAGGCAGATAATATAGAAATCAGTACATCATTTAAATCGGATAGTTCTTCGATTAATTCGTAATCTTGTTCCGACAATTTTGCTTTTAATGCTTTCATAGAAGCGGATATTTTCTGATGGACTAGCTCAAGCTCAGGGTTTTTAGGGTTGGTTCGTTCGCTTGGGTACCATTTTCCATAGTATAAATCCTCCAAGATACTCATATATTCATCTTCTTCTCCCTTTTAATAAGATTTTGTGTAAATTCCAGAATCGTAGATGCATTTTGTTCCCTGAAAATAGAATATCCCATTGTAATGTCAATAATGATGATTTAGCGAATATATCACTAGAAACCATTAAAAAGCCCTATCCCGTAGGATAGAGCTCTACATTTCTAATGACAACTTTGCAAAGTTGCATTGTCTACTCTAATTTATCTCATCTAATTGTTCGGCTGATTAAACTAATTTGGTATCAAAGTGTGTTTCGAAACTGAATCGATTATTAGATCCCAATCGTCATAGTGAATCTCATGCCCGGCACCTTCCAATGTCAGTAAAACCGCACCTGGAATTTCATTAGCAAGATGCATTCCGTGTTCATAAGGGATAATCGGATCCTCAGTACCGTGAATCACTAGGGCAGGGATGGTTATTTCCCCTGTCCTAGCCAAATAGGATTCTCCACCTGACAGCATAGCGTGATTGTTCATACTAGCCATATTGTTGCTTCGTTTCCAATCTTCTTTTGCCAATTGATAAACCTTATTCTCATCGAAGGGATGCTTTGAACCTACTAGAATTTTTGATCTACCCACCACAAAATCGACCACCGATTGTTCGTTCGTCCAATCTATTGCTTCCATATTCGAGAAATAGTCCATTACCTTTTCCTCCATCGGTGGAAGATCTGGAGCAAAATTGGACGTTGCTAAAAGAGTCACGGTTAATACTCTGTCTGGATGTCGTAGAGCTATCATCTGAGTCAGCATTCCGCCCATAGACATTCCTACGATATGCGCTTGATTAATCTTATAAGCATCCAAAACTCGAATCGCATCATCTGCCATGTCTTCAAAAGTATAGTCTGGTTGACCCGGTTCATAAGTTGTAGAACGTCCGACATCTCGGTTATCGTAACGAACGACAAAACGACCTGTATCAGCTAAACGCTGGCAGAATTCTTCCTCCCACCAGATCAGTGAGGATTGAGCGCCAATAATCAGTAATATTGCTGGGCGAACTCGCTCGCCGAAACTCTCACTACAGATTTCTATTGCATCGCTTTTTATAAGTAGTTCATTCATGTAGAATTCCTCCCTTCAATGATATATAACAAAAAAACACCGAATATTACCTTCATCACTTATCCCCACAAAGTATTCAGTACCCCTGCCTTAGGCAGACAGAAATTACTGATCTACTCGGTCGCTAATTTAAGATATTTTGTTGCAAGAAATTCAGAAAATTCCTTTGCATAGAGCCAAGCGGTAGAATTTTTCTCATTATACTGAACCTCCAATGCTGCCCATTGATGTTAAATGACCATATTACAGAAGACAGGAGTCCAGAGTGATATTTTTGCTCTTGTAAATCAGCTACTTCAAATTCAACTTTTTGTACTACTTTAGTGGAAAATAGATTGAGGAAAAGCATAATAATCCGATCATTATTTAGAAGTAATATAGCTCGACTTGTATAAGCCGAAAAGCTTTGTGGAGTTGAATAGCAGATAAGCATGTCAGATTCTCTATGAGGTTCTGCTAGCTTATCGATCAATTTTTTTGTAATGAATAGCATGATCAAATACCTCTCTATTTGGATGTTTAAATGAATTGACAGAAAAGAATATCCGTCAAAAATATTATACTACATAAGTAAACTATTCCAAAAAAGGATAGTCATCTGTAGCCTGTTTAAACATCTCCCTCCTCCTCAATTTAAATTTGACATATACTCAAATGCTGTTATCCCATAGACACTTTTAAAGTGTTTATTTAAATGAGTTAAATCCACAAAACCACATTCTGCTACTGCTGAATAAATATCTTTATTTTTTTCTATTAACTGCTTTGCACGTTCGATCTTGCTGTTAAGAAAGTATTGGTATGGTGGAATTCCAGTATGAGCATTGAATAATCGGATAAACTGAAATTTCGATAAATTAAGCTCTTTACATATCACGTCAAGTTTAAGTACGCGTTCTACGTCGGTATGAATCATATCCTTCGCTTTTCTTATTAGAACGTTATCTTTCTTATCGTCAGTGGAAAGATTAGTTTGAAAAAGATAATCCGTGAGGGATAAGAGTAATTCACTACACAAAGCCTCATCTTTTTCACTTAATATTGCATTAGAAAGACTTAATATTTTTTGTTCAAGAGTATAGTCATACACAATCGGAGTTGAAAAACGTATAATATCCTTTTTCTCAATAATTTCTAAAAGCAATTGTGGCTCAATATATAGCATGACATAATCAAGGCCCATCTCATTATGCGCCATTCCGTCATGGGCCTGTTCTGGATTAAAAAGCATCACACCATTTTGATAGGATAATTGTAAGCTACCATCCAAGGTATATTCTTGAATACCACGCAACGTTACGCCTACTGCATACTCCTGATGAGAGTGCTTCTTATATTTAAAGTCAGAAAGACTTGCTGATAGTGCAGTAATACCTGCTGATTTTTTATAGATAAATTTGTCCACTTCAATCACCCCTGTTAGGTACACCTACATCCATATCATTATGGCAGCATAAGCTAGAAATAAGGCCATTATTACATTAACAATCTTTTTATGCTTCTGTAAAAACTCCTTGAAAATGGCACCGAAAAGAACCCATGCCACAAAGGCTAAAAATCCAATAAGACTTATTGCGATAATACTTATCATGATTGCAGGCAATGCGATATAGTGAGGCATAATGAAACTAGGAATTACAGTCATTGTGAAAAGTACTACCTTTGGATTTAAAAACTGCATAAAAAAGCCTGACGTAAAGGTAGCTGTTTGCTTTACTGTCGGATTGGATGTATCCATTTTATAAACTTGGTATGCGAGATACAACATATAACAGCTTCCAATGATCTGCATAACAATTAAAATTTTAGGTATAATCGTTATAAGCATCGTATTCAATATAGCAGAAATAACAAGTAATAGACCAAAAGCAATGGTTGCTCCATATGTATATTTCATTGCTTTTTTCGCCCCGAAATTATGCACTGTAGATAATATAACGATATTGGTAGGACCCGGTGTAAAAGTAGCAATAAAACAATAAATTAAAATTGATGTAATATTCATGAGGAAAACTCCTTTTAGCATATTCTCATGCCATATTACATCTTCAGATAAACGACCATATAGTATGTTATTGCAGGTAAAATTACATAGCCGAGTCCCCCTCCATTGAAGATGTTATTAATCTTAACGAAATGAATAAATCATGATTATTGTGGTATTATTTCGGATTATTGTTAATACTACGAATCTGAGGAGGGTAATAATGAAGTTACATACCAAATTTTCAAGACAATTATGCCGGAATATAGATCTCATTTGTGACTTCATGGGAAACAGTTCGGATTTTGTTGTTCGTGAAATCACAGCTGGCCATAAACACGCCGCGCTTTTTTATTTGGACGGAATGATTGACATGCAAAAGGTACAGGACAACGTGATCCGTCCGTTGCATGATCGTGTTTCCTCTGATGAGATTACTTTACCGTTATTGAAAAACGCAATTTTGGACATTGGTGAAGCAAGCTTTACTCAAAACTTTGAAGATGCCTTGGAACAGATTCTCTCGGGTGGTCTTCTCCTACTACTGGACGATATGGATGAAGGTCTGGTCATTTCTTTGCCTGGATGGGAAGAACGCAGCATTTCGGACTCGAAGACACAGCCAGTGGTCAGAGGTCCGCAAGAAGCGTTTACAGAAACTTTACGTACGAATACGACTATGGTTCGTCGAAGGGTGAAGGATACAAGAGTACGTCTTACTGCGGTAAAAGTTGGCGAAAAAACTAAGACCGATATATCTGTCATGTATTTACATGGAGTCGCTGACCCAAAAAAGGTGCAGGACATGATATCCAAGTTAAAGAACATGCAAGTAGAAGGTGTGCTTGAAAGCGAATATTTGGAAGAATGTCTCCATGAAGATAAGCAATTCACGATATTTCCACTCTTTTATAATTCTGATCGCCCAGACTCCATTGCAGCAGGAATCATGGAGGGGAAAATTGCAATATTTGTGGATGGATCTCCCTTCGCCATCCTTGCACCTGCGGTGTTTGCAGATTTCCTCCAATCCGCAGAAGATTATTATCAGTCCTATGTTTACGGTAGTATCATTCGAATATTAAGGTACATCTGCCTAACAATCTGTATGTTGGCTCCGGCCATTTATGTCGCATTAACGACATTCCATCAGGATATGATTCCAACAGTTTTATTATTAAGCTTATCTGCGCAACGTGAAGGAGTTCCATTCCCAGCATTTATTGAGGCGATGATCATGGAAGTGGTTTTTGAAATTCTGAGGGAGGCAGGTCTCCGTATGCCACGGACGGTCGGTCAAGCCGTTTCTATTGTCGGGTCCATCGTGATTGGCCAGGCAGCTGTAGAAGCAAACATCGTTTCGGCTGTTATGGTCATTGTTGTTGCAATAACTGCCATTTCGAGCTTTGTCATTCCCTCGTACACCTTTGCTATTCCAATTCGGATATTACGTTTCGCTTTCATAGGCATAGCCGCTATGTTTGGTGTGTACGGATTGACTGTCGGTATTCTCATGCTCTTTGTGCATCTAAACGGGCTCCATTCATTCGGTGTACCGTATTTGAGTCCCTTTGCCAATTACAAATCGTCGGAGCAGAGGGACGCCATATTGCGTTTTCCATATAAAACTAAAAAACAACGCAAAAACTAAAGGAGTAGACCATCATGAACTCGTACCGATCCACCATTTTATTAATGTTTATGTGCATCTGGCTAATGGTGTTTCTTACGGGTTGCTGGAACAGTAAGGAATTGAGCGCAATTTCCGTCGTGATGGCTCTGGGCATTGATGCAGTTGATGACCAATATGAAGTCAGTTTACAAGTGGTTGACCCATCGAAAATGTCTCAGAATTCCCCTATGGAACGGACGCCAACGATCGTTTTTTCCAAACGCGCCGATACCATATTTGAAGCTATTCGAAAATTAACAACAGAATCGTCCCGAAAAATGTATATGTCTCACTTAAAATTTGTCATTTTTGATGAAAAAACAGCAAAAAAAGGAATCAAGGAGCCGTTGGACTTTCTATTCCGTGACCATGAAGTTCGGCCTGATTTCTTTTTGGCCGTTGTCAGAGAAAACTCAGCAAAGGAGGCCGTTACTTTTGTAGCTCCAACCGAAGTCTTGCCTGCAATGGATATGTATAAGGCATTAAAGAACTCTGAAAAAGCATGGGCTCCAACTTCCGCAGTCAATGTAAAAGATCTTTTGCAGAAATTTACGAAGGATGGCATTGAACCAGTTCTCACCGGTATTCGAATGACAAACCTAGAAAAAGGTCTAACTATTGATAATGTGACAAAGTCGCCCCAACATGTTAAATATTTTTTCACTGGAATTGGTGTTTTCAAGGGCGATCGACTTATCGATTGGATGGATGATTCGCAAAGTAAAGCCTTTACCTATATATCCAACCGTGTTTCCAGTACCGTAGCTTCCATCAATTGTCCGAATTCCAAAGGAAAATTTGTTGTTGAAGTAATCCGTTCCAAAGTAAAAATACGCCCAGAAATAATAGACCATGAGCCACGCATTTCTCTTATTGTGGATACAGAATCCAATATCGGAACGGTCTCGTGCAATGCCAACCTTAAGAATGAAGAGACATTTAGAAATCTTCAAGAAACAGCTAAAGAGCATCTGGAACAGTCTTTGAAGGGAGGCATTCGAAACGCACAACAAATGGGTTCCGATATATTCGGATTTGGAGAAGCTTTTCACCGCAAGTTCCCGCATGAATGGCATAGATGGAAAGAGCATTGGCCACAAAAATTCCAAACTCTTAAAGTGGATATTCAGCTCAATTATCGTTTAGTTCGGTTCGGAGACATTACCAGTCCAATTGATATGGGAATACACAATCAGGAGTGAGTACATATGCTTTATGTTATTCTCGTAACTTCCATTTTAGCATCGTTGTATGAGTTTAAAAAATTTAAAGAGAAACAATACGTACGTGAAATTGTATTCAGCTCAATATTGTTGAGTATAGGCGTCATATTGATTATCCTACGGATCGTCAGCATTAAACTGCCGACTCCACTGACGGGCATTCAAATCCTATTTCAACCGATAAGCCGGTTACTTACAGAAATGTTATCTTAAGGAGGTATTGGGGTGAATTCCAACTTGACCGTTCGACAAGCTATTATGTGGTTTGCATTATATCAAATAGGAAGCGCATATCTGGTACTCCCAGCGGCAATTACCGCTACCGCTAAACAAGATGCCTGGCTCTCCATCCCAGTCTCCTTAGGGTTTCATCTGTTATTGATACCTTTATATGCCTCCATCGCTAGGCAAATACAGGGAAAATCTTTCGTAGAGCATCTCCGTTGCCTCTTCGGTCCTTTTTTGGGCGGGACAATCAGCATCGTTTTCATTTTTTTCTTTCCCTTTCTTGTGTTCATTATGACGCTTCGAAATCTGGGCGACTTTATCACGATAGCTATTATGCCTGAAACTCCCCCCGACGCGATATATTTCATCATGCTAATAGTCATTTATTTCGCCGTTCGATCAGGCCCTGCTGTAATTGGCCGTTGTGCGGAAATCCTGTTTTTTTTCCTTCTTGTTCTGTATCTTTTGGTCAGGATTACCCTTCTTCCTGAGAGCAACATAGATAATGTGCTCCCTATTTTTGAGTATGGTTTAAACCCTATCGTTCTCGCTTCGTTCAATTTGTTTGCCTTTCCCTATCTTGAGGCATTTCTGTATCTTTTTTTCGCACAGTACATCCCTGATCCAAAAAAGTGGAGAAAGACAGTGATAACATGTGCTTTGATTAGCGGCGGCATGTATTTTTTCATGGTTCTACAAATAATCGCCGTGATGAGTGAAGGTGTTGTATCTAATTTGACGTTTCCTACTTTTTTTATTAACCGAACAATCAGTAGCGGAGAGTTTCTTCAACGGTTTGAAATTTTTGTTGCCGTGTTTTGGTTTGTCACCATTTTTTTCCGACTCGCACTGCTTTTATATGTGTCAGCGCAAGGGCTTGCAGATGCTTTTCGCCTGCGGAGCGCTAACTCTCTCTTAATTCCTCTGATCCTAATTGCAATGGCAATGGTTCATTCTATCTGGCCAAACATGCAGTTTATAACCATGTTTTTTTCAGTATGGCCTTTTTACGCCATGATTTTCGGTATTGTGTTTCCTATTGTGTTATGGCTGATGGGCAAGGTAGGCGGCTCGTTGAAATTACGTAAAAAGTATCACTAAAGTTGCGTTGGCTGTATAAACATACGGTCCTCAAATAAACTTTTGTTGTACTCATTATTGCAATTTAGCAAGAAGTAGCTCCAGTTCCTCCTTCTCAAGATGTCTCCATTGCCCACGTTCCAGATGATCCAAGGTAATATTCATAATTCGAACACGCTCCAGCTTTAGCACCCTGTAGCCCAAAGCCTTGCACATTCTACGAATTTGCAGATTCAATCCCTGTGTCAAAATAATACGAAACTCGTATTCGCTTATACGATCAACCTTACACGGTTTGGTAATGACGTTCAATATTTCAACGCCGCGAGACATGGTCTGTGTAAATTCATCTGTAACAGGCTTGTCTACCCTCACCACGTATTCCTTCTCATGACCATGCTCGGAACGCATCATTTGGTTGACAATGCTTCCATCGTTGGTTAATAAAATGAGTCCCTCTGACGCCTTATCCAGTCTGCCAATGGCAAAAATACGTGAAGGATAATTGATATAACGAATAATATTGCCCTCCACTTGCTCCGCTGCCGTACATACAATGCCGATAGGCTTATTTAATGCCAAATATACGGATTCACTACGGTCAACCGGAATAGCTTCCCCATCAATTAACACGATATCCTGTGGCTCTACTTCCGCGCCTGCTTCACATACGCTGCCATTAATTGTAATACGCCCTGCCGCAATCAGCCTGTTCGTTTCCCGACGTGAGCAGAATCCTGTCTCACTAATGTACTTGTTAATTCGCATGATTCACTTCCTTTACATTGTAGTATCAGATTTATAGATAACTATAGAGAGTGCATCTGCATTGTTTTATTAAAAAACATCTGATTACATAAGCATAATCAGATGTTCGCCTTTGAAGACAATCCTATACATGCTCGGCTTACTTACTTCTGCCGCCTCGATTCCCACTTGGCTTGGCAGCGCCGCTTTTTACAGCTCCGGCCGCTGTATTTCCCGGCGCACTTGCAGCAGCGCTTTTCCGCCTTACTGGCTTCGCTGTTTTGTTCCAGCGTGTCCAGCCTTTACTTCCCGTACCTCTGCCGGTTCCGCCACCCTTACTTTTTCCACCCATATTATAATCACTCCATGACTAGTCGTTCAGATTTAACTAAGCTATCATACCATTACTTTGAACATAATGCCTGTTTGTTTTGAAAACAGAAGCAATGAATTGAAAATATTTATGTATACCAGTCCTGATCTACTATAAATCTGCGATAAGTAGCTTTACCGTTTGTTATAGTTGTATTTTTTTGGATTTTTAGATTTTCAATTCGCAAAATTAGGTGCCAAAAAAAGGACAGCATAATCATGTGAAAGCTCACACATGTTAGTCTCTGGGCGAAAAAAATGTTTACTTAAATTCCTTTAAAGGATAATTTTATCCTAAGAATGAGGGTGTTAAATGAGTACTGATGTAAAGTTATATGTGGCTCGCCACGGTATTGGAACTGGTAATGAGCCAGATGCTCCACTCAGTTCAGATGGCTTTAATCAGGCGGAACAGTTAGCTGGTTTTCTGTCCCAAATGGAAGATTTACATGTAGACCGTTTGATTTCCAGTCCATATACGCGAGCCTGGCAGACTGCGGAAATCATCGAAGAAAGATTAAAAATCAAACTTGGTCCACCTGGAAACCGCCTTAGAGAGCAAGGAGTAAGAGGCGTTACCGAAGAGGAATCGGATGAAATGGTTATCGCCCGGGTCACTTCCCTAACGGAAGAGTTACTGAAAAGCGATCAACACACCTTTCTGTTAGTCACCCATCGCTTGATCCTAACACTTCTGTTGCATCACTATGCTCCAGATTTTGTTCTGGAGGAGATAACAAATCCGGATCTCTATCTTTTAACGTTTCGTGATGGAAAGTGCCAGGTGAAGCGTTTGTGGAATACGATGCAGCCTGTTGTAGTTTAATTCAAAAAAACTGGGAGGTAAACTAATTATGCAAGGAATGCTGGAAAGAAATCGCATCACTACTGTTACCAAACCGGATGTATCCAACATGTCTCTTTGTATCGAAAATGTGAAGAAGGCTGTGCTCTCCAATCTTCAGGGACCGTCAGATCCTACAGACTATCATCAACTGATGGGAAGACTCCACGCGGCCAAAGCCAAGCTGCCTAAAATATATCAAGAAACGGTTGCAAGTCCGTTTATTAAAGAACTGGACGAGCTCGGGCAACAAGGCTTCACTGAAATTTTAATTCAGGACCCAAGCAGAACTAGAGCTGCTGGACTCATGCTGGATATTGCTCAGAGCATTTTGCAAAATGGAGAAGGCTACAATGTCCTCGCGACCGATGCTTTTCAGGAAATTGTGAGCGACCTGTATGACGGTTTTCTTAGCGCAGAAGATCGCCAAGGAATAAAAGAACCAGATCTCAGTATCATTCCAGCACTTGTAAAATGGGGAGCGCCGGAAAATGGCCCATACACTTGGCCTGCTGACGCCACAGCCGTATTTAAAGTGCAAGCAGCTATAGTTAGCCTTCCTCCTGCACATGCGACAAACGGTCTAATGGCTTGGTCCAGTATCCCGCATGAAGTATGTGGTCATGATATTTTGCATGCTGATCTGGGTCTACTTCAAGAGTTGGCCAATGTCGTCAGAAACAGATTAAACAGCGAAAATATTGGACAAGGGCTACCGGACTACTGGGCTTCTCGCATTGATGAAACCGCGTCTGATGTATTGGGTGTCCTAAATTTGGGACCAGCAGCTGCCATTGGTTTGGTCGCTTATTTTCGGGGTATGAATGCCGCGTTTTCCGGCAGAGCTCAACTTCGAAATGAGGGACCTGCCCGTGATCCACACGCCGCAGATATTTTACGGGGATACTTGGGTGCCTACGCCACTGCATTGTTGGAATTTGACCAAGCTGGAGCATGGGCGGAAATCATTGAATCGGAAACCGACAAGGATTTGTCCAATATTAAACTTAACGGCAGAGCTATCGACGCTAACACAGCAAAACGTTCTGCACGTATTGTGGCAGAATCCATAATGAAGACTAAACTTATAAGCCTCGAAAACCACAGTCTGGATGAAATCCAGAACTGGAGAAACGAGGATGAGAGCGTCGCCGCACATTTACGAACCTTGCTGCAAACTACAGGTTCGCTTACTGACGAGCACCGTTCCGGCTTCTACGCTGCGCATGTGGTAGCTGCTGCTATCACCGAGGGTCTTTCTCGCGAAGCGGATCTGCAAGTTATATTTAATCGGATGATATCGCTGTTAAAGCTGATGCACGACACCAATCCTGCTTGGGGACCACTTTTCGTACAGCATCCCGGCGACATTTCACGTCATCTGCTCTATCATCCAGCCTCTCCAAACTTGATTTCCATCTAGACAATCCATAATCATAACCCGCAAAAAGTTTGTTTAAGGCAAGCATCCTTTTTGCGGGTTACTTTCCTTTAAAAGACCTCCCCCTTAACGGCTAGGTGTTAGCATGTCAGCAAGAGTGTATTTTTGCTTGTGCACAGGTTAATAATGAAAATAAGAAATTAGCCTGTAAAAAATCAGCCAAAAGGGAATGACGCAGATGTCAGTTGATGTTTATCTTAACTTTAATGGAAACTGTCGCGAGGCAGCAGAATTTTACGCACATGCTTTTGGGACTGAGAAGCCAAAGATCATGACGTTCGGGGAAGCACCGCCCAACCCCGATTATCCTCTACCAGAAGAAGCCAAAAATCTGGTCATGCATACGCGGCTTCAAATTGATGGAAGTAATGTGATGCTTTCAGACGTTTTTCCTGGTATGCCTTTTGTTGCGGGAAACAACATCAGCCTCGCCATCGTCAATAAGGACGAGGAGAAAATTCGATCATACTTTCACAAATTAAAAGAAGGCGCGACCGTAAACATGGAGCTTCAAGAAACATTCTGGAGCAAATGCTACGGTAGCCTTAAAGATAAGTTTGGAATTGAATGGCAATTAAGCTATGATAACGAAATGACCGACAGTTAGTGTCATGCGACAATTAAGCCCTCGCAAGCTATTCTGATTGAATGCTTTAGGCTACGTTTGCTCAGAACAATCCATCACTTCAATTCGTTACTCAGGTCAGTTTCTAGGGAATCTACCTAGGGCACTTCCATGTTCCTATGGCACCTGTATCATCCTATAGAACTTAAAAGTGCGTACTTCCAGATTATTTTCCTGCAGGCCACGATTATGAGATATTGGATTTACATGGGGTTGGTTTTGATCCTGTTTTAAAAGGGGTGGATGAACCAGACTGGTCCGTTGAGGAACAGTCCTTTTCCCCTGAAGTAGAAATGGAAATAAGGCGGATGAAGGAGCACGATGCGTTGGCATTTGTTTTTCCACTTTGGTGGTGGAATTTTCCAGTTATGCTGAATGGTTATATTTACCGTGTATGGAACAATGGGTTTGCGTACGGTTCGAATTACCTTCATCATCAGCATATCTCGTGGATTGGCTTGGCTGGCGTTTCGAAAGAACAGCTGAAAAAGCGTAACTATGATGAAATGATTACTCATTTGCTGAACGTGGGTATTGCGGATTATTGCGGTGTTTCCAACCCAAGGTTGAATTCTTAGATGAAACTCTGGATTCAAATTCCGATCATTATGAAATATTGCTGGATCAAACTTATCGCTTGGGTCTGAATTATGGCTTTATTACCATCTCCTCTTCTAAGTATGGAATCCTAACAGAACGCGAGAGAGAATTATCTTTCCACAAGCCGCTAACCCATCCATAATTTCCGTGGAAGTGGGTTAGCGTTTTTTTCATTCATTAAACATTAACTGGCCTTCGACAACAAATAGAGAAAATAAGGGGTAACCAAGATAGTGATTATGATTCCGGTTGGAATATCAGCACCAAAACTGATCGTGCGTGTAAGGGTATCAGCAATCAATATAACGAGCGAGCCAACCAATGCAGTAGTAGGTAACAGCAGCTTATGATTGGGACCTACCAGTCTGCGAGCCAGATGAGGACTAACCATCCCCACAAAAAAGAAATTTCCGCCAAGTGCCACGCTACCAGAAGCCAGAGCCACTGCTGCGATCGTCAAGCCGATAAATTCCCTTTTAATGGCTACGCCAAGCCCCGATGCTGTCTGATTACCCAAGTTCAGCGTATTGAGTGTGTTAGACCTGTAAAAAACATAAAAGCAGATGGCCAGCACCCAGGGAAGCAGCACCATAATATAGTTCCAGTCGTCCCCCCACAGGTCTCCAGCCTGCCAACGCAGAGCAAAATCATACTGTTGCTTGTCTAGTCGGAGCGTCAGTAGCAGCGACAATGCGCTGTAGCCACTCCCCATAGCAACACCCGTTAAAATTAGGCCTGTAGGTGAAATGTCTCTTCCCCGCCTAAAAGCAAACATAAAAATCAAAAATGCTGCTGTGAGCCCACCTGCAAAAGCCAGCCCTGGAAGAATAATAGGCGATAGTAATCCCTCACTAGCGAACAGCGTAATATATAAAAGCACGAATAACCCCGAGCCCGAGCTGATGCCTAGTGTCCCTGGACTGGCCATGTCGTTTTTGAGCAAGCTTTGCATAATACAACCCGATATCCCCATGCCAATACCCACTAATACGGAAAGCACAATACGTGGCAGTCGAAATTCAAATACGATCAGATTCTGCTTGCTCGTTCCTTCGCCGATGATGACCTTGAAAACTTCGAGTGGGGACAGATTCATTTTCCCGACATTCATGCTGAGTACAGCAACCAGCAGTGTCAACACAGTTAACAGTAAAATAATGCTTATACCCCTGCTATTGCGGGACAGATTCAACTAAACTCCCTCCTTTGCTTGCGCACAAGGTAGAGAAAATAGGGTACGCCGACCAAAGCAAAAATTATGCCTAGCGGCGTTTCATGAGGGCGATTAATCATTCGACCCAGCAAATCTGCTGCCAGTAGAAACACTGCTCCATACAACGCTGAGGCGGGAATAATATATCGATAATCTGTACCGACCAGATAGCGTATAATGTGTGGCACGATCAAACCTACAAACCCAACAGGACCGACTACAATAACCGATAACCCCGTTAAAATTAATACGATTAAGGTTGAAAATAGCTTGATTCTATTCGCTCGAATTCCTAGGCCTGATGCCACCTCCTCTCCAAAGCTCAAGATCGTAATGGAGGGAGACAGGGCGATAGCACAGACCAAGCCCACTACAAATAGTGGTGAAATGAAAGCCAGTTCACTCCACTTGGCACTGGCTGTACCACCAGCAGACCAATAATCAAGTGCTTGACCAATCTCATACTTAATTGCGAGAAAAGTGCTGAACGCACCAAAGAGCATAGAGATGGACATTCCTGCTAGCACTAAGCGCTGAGGCGTCATCCCCCGTTTGCCTATAGACGCGATGTAGTACGTAATTCCTGTGGTGGTTGCTGCGCCCAAGCAAGAATACAGCATGGTTTCACCATAGGTGCGCCCTGGCAAAAAGGCCATACATAGCGCAATAGCAAATGTCGAGCCTGAGCTTATACCAATGAGTCCCGAGTCGGCCAATGGATTGCGAGTCGTTCCCTGCATGATCGCCCCGCACACAGCTAGGCTACACCCAACAATGATGTCCGCCACAGTGCGTGGAAAACGCAATGTATGAATAATTTGGTGTTCCGTAATATTGGGATCAAATTGAAATACAGCCCCCCATGCCAGCTTCAAGCTCATTTCCGCAGCACCAAAGGTGATGGATGCTGCGGAAACTATCATGAGCAGAAACACGCCCACAATCATGTAGCTTACAAAATGAAATATTCCTTTTTTATTTCGTTCTTTGTGAGTAGACATTGATTACACCCTTAGTTGGTCAATTATGCATCATTACTTCGTTTGTTCCAGTAATTTGCCAATAATATAATCTAGCTGTCCTGTCATACTAGCAACGTCCGAATAGTAGAAAAGTCCTGCATATTTCGCTGGAATTTCGATGATGTGCCCATTTTTGACGGCTGGAATACTGCTCCAGATTTTGGTTTTCGCATATTCGGATTCTTTGCCTTCCTGCTTAAACCACAGGACATAATCCCCAAAGTATTCAGCAGCTACCTCATAGGATAAAGAACCTCGACTCTCTCCGGAGTTTTTAATCAATGTGTTGAGTTTTTTCGGTTTATGAAGTCCTAGATAATCGTAAAGCAACGTTCCTCCACGTGAGCCTGTTTCATAATATATTCCGTAGGAGCCACTGCCCCAGTCCTCAAAAATGCTAAACGTTTTGTCTTTGAATATGTCGGAATTTAGTTTTTCTTTGGCCTCACTCAACTTGCTTTCAAACTGTGAAATCACTTTATCCGCTTCTGCTTCATGTCCTGTGGCCTGACCAAGGAATTTCATCCGTTCCACAGACGTCATCTTACCTTCAGGTATTACAAGAACAGGTGCAATTTTGGACA
The DNA here is from genome assembly GCF_015710975.1 of Paenibacillus polymyxa. NCBI lineage: Bacteria > Bacillati > Bacillota > Bacilli > Caryophanales > Paenibacillaceae > Paenibacillus > Paenibacillus polymyxa. Next base: position 5,119,386 of record NZ_CP049783.1, read on the forward strand.
GCTTATCATAATCTTTTGTATCATATGTAATGATGAGATCCGGATCGTACTTCATAATTTCCTCGGTCTCCCATTTTTCAATAACAGGAATCCCGTTAAACTTATCGTAAAAAGGCATGGTTTCTTGTTTCCAACCGAATACCGCAGCTGGCTTGATTCCCAGCGTGAATACATCGCCAATATACCAGTTCACCACTACCCGTTGGGGGTTAGCGGGCACCTTTACATCTCCTTTTATCGTAGAGACTGTACGTGTACCAGACTCACCGCTTGCCTCTTCTTTCGCGGAAGAGGCAGGTTGGGCAGATGAATCTGAGGAACTGCCAGCATTGCCACATCCTGAAATAACGAAGATCATTACGAATAGTGCACATAAAATCATGTGAAATTTCTTGTTCATCATATAATACATGTTGTAAATTCTCCTTTGAAATATAGTAATAGCAGAGCATACTTAAAATTAGTGATAGTGATACTGATAATCATTATCACTATCACTATCACTAATATAAAATTGTAAATTTCGCCTCCAAGATTGTCAACTGTTTCTTTACGTTTTAGTTACTTTAATGGATTTTCCAACGTTGCCCTTCTATTCGCTTCATGCCATTCCTGATAGATTCCTCCAATTTCATAAAATGCTTTATTTATTTCAGTTGTCAGCTCCTTCATGATCTCCTTGGTATATTTTAGATGAGTATTTCGGTTATCTACTTTATATTTACGAAGCAGATTTAGGTGAGCAATGATATGAATCGTATCTTCGATGATCCAATACATCACATCCTCTACATCTTTCGTAAGCTTATTTAGCATCTGTACGCCTCTTTCATACATTTGGAGCGTGTACCCCTGTTTGCCAACTTTCACATGCGGACTCAGATCATCATAAAAACCTGTACGGAAAGGTCGGCTTACATATTGCTCATACTGTTCTTCGTACATCGAAGTTTGTTCGAGCAGCTTAACGGTCATTTCTATGATTTCTTGTTCATTGTATATTTTTCTCATCCTATTTCATCTTCCTTTTCTATACTAAAATTTAAGTCATCATCATATTAGGTTATAGGTAATGCAATAAAATACTAAACTATTTTTTTACCAACCATTAACAATTATTTTTACTGCAAACGATAATTAGAATAGAGGGATTTTCCTCGATATTTTAATTGAAGGGGACAGGCAAATGAATAAAGTATGGGCGAAAGCATCGGCTATTTTATTGGTAGTGGTATCCCTAATCTTCAATGGAACGTACGCGCTCGCAGCTTCAGCAACATCCACGTATATCGTTACGTTTCAGCAAGCAACCCTGGTCTCGAATGACCATGTAGGCAACGATTGGGCCATCGCTGCCCAGGTGGCTGGTCAGTCCATTAGTGAAGGTAACAGCGTAAAAGTAAAAGCCAAGTCGGGTAGCAGCATTAAGCTGTATGCGTACGCTGAGGAACAAGACAAAATTCCTGATGTAGGCGAAATCACGAAAAATGTAAAGGTCTCTTCGGTTTCTTCCAAAGGTTCTACCGTTAAGTTAAGAGTCACTGTTACTGAAAATCGTGGACGATACTCAGGTCATCAAGCCGTTTGGGAATTCACCTATAAGATTAAGAAACAATCATAAAGCACTATAAATAGACCGTCACTCTCAGGAGCAGCGGTCTTCATATTTTACAAGTCAGGACAACTAGGTAGATACCATTTCGGGATATAGTTTTGATAGTAATCATATGCCTCCAAAACCTCTTCAGCTCGTTGTACCATATCGTCTACCTCTTCTTTGCCAAATGGAATGGCCCAGGGAATCGATGAAAGCTGATTGCTTGCAATATACAGTGCCATTAATCTAAAAAATAAATCCGGTACATCATTATTGAAATAACCGTGAATACGACCTGAAGCAAATAATGGGCTTAATCCTGCACACCAGGTAATACGGTTGAATTCTTCCCAGGGATCACCATAATCCAGCCTATTAAAATCAATGATCCCCAATTCACCAGATGGGGTAACCACCATATTACCGACATGATAATCCCCATGCTGAAATGTTTGGGGGCGATTTTCTAATAGATGACGGTTTTGTTCAATAAAGCTTATCGTTTGATCTGCTCCTTTTAAAACAATACCGCATGACTTAAAGTTTCTAATATATCTGTTGATTTTGGCATTATAATGTTCAGCCCATGGGACCAGGTCCTGCTCTGCATGAATCTCATGCAATTTAGCCAATACCTCTCCCGCCTGAAACCCGAGTTGATACTGCTGTTCGGCGTTTAACGATGGGATAACACCTTCAGCATCTTCCCCGTTGACCCAGGTAAATAAAGAGTATACCGACTGTCCGCTGTTGCATATCCCAAAATCAAGCGGACGGGACATTAGAATATTATCTATATGATGCAGCTTTTTTACGGATTCAAATTCTCGCTGTTTCTTGTCATATTGGGTGAAATCGGAAATTCTCAATAGTAACTCCCTACCGTCAGCGGTTTGAATATAATACTTGTTGTCACTGGACCAGCCCTTATGTATTTCTTGCACGTTGCTCCATGCGCTGGCACCCGGTATTTCACTAAAGAGTTGACTCACGCTCGCATCCCCCCACGCTAATAATAGCCTTGCTTGCTATGCCTTCCATAGTTTACCTTCAAAATGAGGGAGGAATCAATCTTCTTGCCAGCATAAACCCAAATAAAAAAGGCTGAAAAGAAAAATTATCTCTTCAACCTGACTATAAAATGAGTTGTTATCATAAATACCCATTATAATTACCTATCATAAGTACCTATCACTTATACCCTCAATTTAGTAAGCATAGGAAAACTCATTTTTAAATTCGTCTACCCGTTGAATAGTTTTCAGAATATTCCGACCTTCACGGGTACCATCAATAATACGACGTGCTTGTTTGCTGTCTCCGATGTTTACAACTTCCACTTGATGCTCTTTTCCATATTGAAGCAAGCTATCCATCAGTGGAGTGTATGAACGCATACCCAAACATACGAATCCGAGATCAAAAGGAATCTCAAACTCCTGTTCTCCACGCTTTACTTTGAAACGGTCGCTGCACACTTCCGTCAAAGCTGTCTCTGTATGGACGTTCACTTCTCGTTCCTCCACCATTTTCATCATTGAAATGCGGGTAATCATATCCAGGTCCTTACCCAATAAAGGCATCATTTCAATAATGGAAACTTCTTGAGCCCCGCGTTCTGCATAATATTCTACAACATCCAGTCCCACGGCTCCACCACCCACTACAGCAATACGTTTGCCTTCAAACTCTTGAAAGTTCTCCATATTGTTCAACAGATCAAAGATAGAAAATACTTTTGTACCCGGTTTTCCTAGTTGATCGTGCAGACCTGCAATCGGTGGAAGCAGCGGTTTGGCTCCCGTTGCATTAACAATAATATCAGGGTTCAGAGCACTAATCATCGTCAGATCTGCTCGTGTGCCTGTGACAATATTCAGATTTTTTAATTGCTTGGTGCGCTGAATCAGATAATCTGGGAAGTCATTGATGCGCGTTTTGTCTGGTAAGCGTGCAATATCACGCGCAAGGCCACCCAGTTCTGCCTTTTCTTCAAAGAGGGTTACTTGGCAGCCTACCTCAGCCGCTGTACAGGCCGCTTCCATTCCCGCGGTACCCCCACCGATCACAACGACTTGGACATTGTTTCTAACTCGTTGTTTCCGGTATTCAGCTTCCTTGAACAAATCTGGATTTACCGTACAGCAAATTGGTTTACTTTTGGAGATACGGTGATCAGCACAACCAATGTTGCAGGAGATGCATTTTCTAAGCAAATGCTCGTAGCCGTTTTGCACTTTGAGTACCCAGTTCGGTTCTGCGATCAAGCCTCTGCCCATTGCCAGAAGATCAGCGTCACCTCTTTCCAATATGTCCTGCGCAGCCTGTGGGCTCCGTATATTACCTGAGGTCATCGTGACCTTTCCGAATTTATCTTTTACTGCTTTAGCCATATAAGAGCGCCAACCATCTGGCAGGTTCATCCCGTCTATCTGGTACTGAATGGAATCATTTAGAGCTGCAGAAACGTTCAAAATATCTACCTCATCATTGAGATACTCCAGTAACTCCAGTGTATCTTCCAAGGTATTCCCACCTTCTGTAAACTCCTCCGCACTAAAACGTAAGCAAATGGGGAAGAATGGACCCACCACTGAACGAATTTCATCAATGACTAATCTGGCAAAACGAGTACGGTTTTCTGCGCTGCCGCCAAATTCATCAGTACGTTTATTGTACACCGGCGAAAGAAACTGACTCAGCAAGTAGGAATGTCCCGCGTGAATTTCAACACAGTCAAATCCTGCTCGCTGTGCTCTTCCCGCTGCTTCTCCGTATTTACGCACAATGGCATAAATTTCTTCTTTTTGCAAAGGTCTTGGAATCGCTCCACCCTTTTTAGAAGGAATATTCGAAGAAGAAACGGGTTGGACTCCGTTCAGTCGTCCAGCATAAGCCGAAGCACCCGCATGGTTAATTTGTACAGAAACACATGCTCCGTAAGAGTGCAGAGCTTCTGTTAATCTAAACAGTCCAGGAATAAACTGATCATTATCCATCCGCAGCTGGGTTGTTCCGTTCGTACCCATAGGGAAATCCAAACAAACATTTTCTACTGTGATCAGGCCGGTCCCCCCTTTGGCCCGTTGTACGTAATAGTCAATATGATCCTGAACAAAGCTTCCATCCATGGCAGCAAAGTTGGTTCCCATCGGGGGCATTACAATCCGATTCTTCAAGGTCATACGCCGTATGGTCAGAGGTTCAAATATCGCAGGATAGTGGTTCATAGTTCTTCCTCCTTGCAGTTTTGCAAATTTCATTCATTTTCAAGTTTCATTACAAAATTCATATATGTGATCTTTTTCACTTTAAAGAATATCGAAGTATTATTGAGTACGATCATTCCTTATGACTTGATTTTATATTATTCGATCTATAAATTCTAATGCTATTTTATGTGCTGAATCATAGTTTCAATCTATAGATAAAATGTAGTCCTACATAAAAAAAGGAACCATCCTTTAAGAAATGTTCCTTTCAGCTCAAACCCAAATCATACTTTATTCGTTATTCACCTATGTATCCGTTCTTTTGAAACCGTAGGGCCTACGCTCCAATATACCTTCCCTAACATATCTGTCCAATAGTTCACACATTGTAGCATATCCATTTTTGCTAAATGAAGGTGTGTAGGCTTTGGCTTTAGGAGAGGTGTTCAGATATTGAAGGAAGAATCCCTCATCTATCACCTGCGTATCGTAAATATAAGCTTCAATCGATGTATGCCGTTCTGGGTGATGCTCCCCAATATTCACAAACAGACAATGATCACCATGTAAATCAGCTGACCATATTCCATCTATAATCAAGTCTGTTTCTCCTTGTTCCAGCCATTCAAACTGAGTTGGGAACGGAACGTACTCAGAAGGTCTCATTTGATGGGTTTCGGTAGCCATTCGTTCACATAAACGCTGCGCAGATAGCGTGTACTCGTCCCAAAAGCCCAAAATAGCCATATCTCTTGCGCGCGAGTATCCCCATTCTTGATTTTCTTCTGTCGAAGTTTTGAACTGTGCTAACGATTGGTCTATCCTCTTATGCCTCATTGCTGTTCTCCTTCCTCCGATCTATCACAAGATGTACTCCCATTTAGAAACCAAAAATCCCCCGCTCGAAAAGCCGTGTGAGTTCAAAAAAGAAACATCACGGCTTAACGGCAAGGGAAATGTATCTATCTGTATACAGATTATACTTTTAGATCACCATCATAGGTGGCAATCATTTTGTAGAGTTCGGGACGACGGTCACGGAAAATGCCCCATTCGATCCGTCCTACTTCCAGCTCGTCCAGATCAAATTCGGCGGTAAGCACTTCCTCATCGGTACGACCAGCCTCTGCTATCTTATTCCCTTGAGGGCCAGCGATAAAGGATGAGCCGTAGAAATTGATGCTGGATTCTTCATCGGTTTCCTTTCCGATACGGTTGGAAGCAATGACTGGAATCAGATTGGAAGCTGCATGACCTAGCATGCAAGTCTGCCAGTGATCCTTAGAGTCAATGGAGGAATCTTGTGGTTCTGAACCAATCGCTGTCGGGTAAAATAAAATTTCTGCGCCCATAAGCGCCATACAGCGGGCCGCCTCAGGATACCATTGATCCCAGCACACGCCTACTCCGATTTTGGCATAACGTGTATTCCACACTTTAAAACCGGTGTCGCCCGGATTAAAATAAAACTTTTCCTCATACCCAGGGCCGTCCGGGATGTGGCTTTTGCGGTATTTACCTAACATTTCACCATCTGCATCAATAACAGCAAGACTGTTGTAACGAGCATAGTTCTTCTTCTCGTAGAAGCTGATTGGCAGCACAACCTGCAATTCCTTGGCAATCTTCTTGAAATGGTTAACCGCTTTGTTGTGCTCCAGCTCAGTTGCATATACATAATAATCAGACTTTTCCTTCTGGCAGAAGTATGGAGTTTCGAACAATTCCTGCAGCAAAATAATTTGCGCACCTTGGGCTGCCGCTTCACGTACCAACTTCTCTGCTTTGCTGATATTTTCTTCGATATTGGTAGAACAGCTCATTTGAGTTGCTGCCACTTTTACTTTTCTCACCTTAGTCCTCCTTATAAATGTTGTATCGTTCAACGCTTTACAGCAGGCATCTGCTGGGTTGTACAGTGTACGTTACCGCCTTCACGGATAACTGCCATACCATCTACAGTGCGGATCTTGCGATTCGGGAATACTTTTGACAGCACTTGCTGGGCTGCAAGATCACTCTCAGCAGCAGTTCCGCCAAACACAGGCAAAATAATGCCGCCATTCACAAAGTAGAAGTTAATATAGCTCAGTGTCAGTCGGCTGTCTTCATAATCCACACGCGGCGGTTGGCCGATTTGAATCACTTCCAGCTTACGACCTTTGGCATCCGTTGCTTGCTCTAGAATACGCAGATTTTCCTGCGTGATTTCATAATTTTCATCCTCAGGATCATCACATACTTGCATAATGACCTTGCCAGGAGCAGCAAAGCAAACAATATTGTCCACATGACCATCCGTTTCGTCACCACTGAGTCCACGTTTTAGCCAGATAATTTTCTCGGCACCTGTATATTCGCATACGTACCGTTCTATTTCTTCTCGGCTTAATTCCGGATTGCGGTTGGGATTGAGCAAGCACTCTTCGGTTGTAATTAGAGTACCTTCGCCATCTACATGCAGTGAGCCGCCTTCCATTACTAGCGGTGCATCTAACCGCGGAACTCCAAGTTTGTCCAGTATTTGCGGCGCAACCTGGTCATCCAGATCCCATGGAGCATATTTGCCGCCCCAAGCATTAAACTTCCAGTTAATACCTGCCAACTGACCCTGCTCATCCGTCAGAAAAGTTGGACCGTTATCACGTAGCCACGCATCGCTGTGCTCTATTGGTAACAGTTCTACCCGTTCCCCGAGCTCAAGCGCTTTAACGCTCTCCAGATCATCTGGATTTACGACTACGGTAACTGGTTCAAATTCCGCCATAGCACTTACGATTTCGGCATAACCCTTACATACCTCGGCATGCATATCGGGGTAAACCATTGAAGATTGTACAGGCCAGGAAATATACGTACGTTCATGTGGCGCCCATTCAGGCGGCATCTTATAATGTGAATCCTTAATTTGCATGTATTGAAACTCTCTTTCTTTTCAGAATGTAGACTCCGCTCCTATCATACAATAATATGATCTTTGTCTCAATCGAAGCGGAAAAGTTTTAATAATTTACATTGAAATTTGAGAAATTACTTTGAAAAGGTGATTGCTTTCACCGTGCTGCCATCAAAATCCTTCACGGTAAATTGTGCTCCCTCCAGCACACCGTAAGAGGATGGATAGTTTTCTTTTGGCAATGCGATTGAACCAGGATTCAGTACAAAGACCCCTTTTTCCACATCTGCTACCGGAATATGAGTGTGTCCTTGAATGAACACATCACCCGCTTCAAGTGGCGGTAAATTTCCGATACTAAAACCATGTCCATGCGTGATATAGATTCGCCGTCCTTCATGGTACAGTAAAGCATAATCACCCATCATCGGAAAATCCAGCAACATCTGATCCACTTCTGCATCGCAATTCCCACGTACCGACACCGCAATGTGGGGTTTGTACTTGTTCAGCATAGCAGCCACTTCTGCTGGGTTATATCCTTCCGGTAACGGATTTCGCGGTCCATGATACATGTAATCTCCAAGCAAGACAAGACGGTCAGCTTTCTCCTCCTTGAATTTTACCAGTGCCAATTGCAACCAGTACAGCGAGCCATGAATATCTGATATAAACATTAATTTCATAGTTTTTCCTTCCTTTCTGAATAGGCCATAGTAATTTGGAAATATTCCTCTTACGTTCATTATTACATTATTCCCTGAACAAATCTGTGCAAAAATGTTTCTTTACGTTTGGTAGTTCTCTGTAAAGACGCAAAACTACAATTCCAAATGAACTGTAGTTTTATGGTTAATTTCTTTTATACTTGTGCTTGTCATCTTCGGTAATTTTACGGATGACTTTGCAAGGGTTTCCTGCGGCAATCACACCAGAAGGAATATCTTTGGTAACAACGCTTCCTGCACCAATAATTGAATCATCCCCTATCGTGACGCCCGCCAGAACGCAAACATTACCACCGATCCAAACATTATTGCCCACAGTAATTGGAAATACAATTTCCAACCCTTCATTACGTTGTTCCACATCAAGAGGATGACCCGCAGTATAAAATCCGCAGTTAGGAGCAACAAATACATTATCACCGAACACTATTTTTGCCCCATCAAGCATAATCGTATTGTGGTTACTATAAAAGTTTTCACCGATTTCGATATTATACCCATAGTCACACACAAAAGGCTGCTCAATCAAGAATCTATCCGTTGTCTTTCCTAATAAAGTTTTGATGAGTGTTTCTCGTTCTTCCATATTTCTAGGATGGAGCTGATTATATTCGTAGCAGAGACCTTTGGCGTATAGACGTTCCTCAATCAATTCTTCATCATAATTAGCATTGTATAGGAGTCCTAATTGTGATTTTTCTTTTTCTGTCATCGCTTGTCCACACTCCGTTTATGTAGTTAGATTCTCGTGGTAAATGACGCTCATAAAAAAATTGGCGACCGCTTCCCCCATAATAAAGCAGAGGCGGTCGCCACGTAAAAAACATCATTATGTTTTTTATAATTTAGTTACTGGTTTATTTATAAATTAGCGTTTCAAGCTTCCACCGTTTGTGGAAATAACCTCTTTATACCAGTGGAAAGATTTTTTCCGGTATCTTTCAAGTGTACCGCTGCCATCATCATGACGGTCAACATAAATGTAACCATAACGTTTTTTAAGCTGAGCAGTCGACGCGCTGACAAGGTCGATACAGCCCCAAGATGTATAGCCCAGAACCTCTACTCCATCTTCAATCGCTTCCCCAACTTGAACCAAATGATCATTCAGATAGTTGATCCGGTAGTCATCTTCAACCGTTTTTTCACCTTTTTCATTGGTGATAAGCTCGTCCACAGCGCCCAGACCATTTTCAACGATGAACAGTGGTTTTTGGAAGCGATCATAGAATGTATTCAGCACATAGCGCAGACCTTGAGGATCAATTTGCCAGCCCCACTCACTTGCCTCGAGATGCGGATTGCTCACCCCACCGAGGATGTTACCTTCACCTTTGACTTTTTTAGCTTCGTCTGCAGTCTCACAAGTACTCATGTAATAGCTGAACGAGATAAAATCAACCGTATGCTTCAGATCTTCAGCATCACCTGGCTCAAAATGAATAGAGATTCCGTTTTCTTTGAAGAAACGTTTCATGTAACCTGGATATTGACCTCTTGCATGAATATCGGCAAATGCCATGTTCCTGTGATCAAATTCCATTGCTGCAATCACATCGTCTGGATTAGGTGTCAGCGGATAAGTAGGCATACTCAGTACCATACAACCAATTTTGAAATCAGGGTTAATCTGATGACCGATTTTTACTGCTCTTGCACTCGCTACCAGCTCATGGTGAATAGCTTGATAAAGGTCTTGTTCACTAAGTTGATCCTTTGGTGTGCTAATCCCGCCACTCATGAATGGTGCTTCAAGAATGGAGTTGATTTCATTGAACGTCAACCAGTATTTAACTTTATCTTTGTAGCGATTAAATACAGTTGTTGCATAGCGCTCATAGAAATCAACAAGCTTACGGTTCACCCAACCATCGTATTCTCTGGACAAATGTAAAGGTGTTTCATAGTGAGATAATGTAACGAGTGGCTCAATACCATATTTATGAAGTTCATCAAACAAATCATCATAAAATTGCAGTCCTTTTTCATTAGGCTCCAGCTCATCACCTTTAGGGAAAATACGTGACCAAGCAATGGAAGTACGGAACACTTTAAAGCCCATTTCCGCAAAAAGTTTGATATCTTCTTTATAATGATGGTAAAAATCAATACCGATCAACTTCATATTATCTTCTGTTGGTACATCCGTCACCGGTCCCCAACCACCACGAGGAGTTACATCCTGAATGGACCAGCCTTTTCCGTCTTCTTGATAAGCACCTTCGAGCTGATTAGCAGCAACTGCTCCACCCCACAGGAAATCTTTTGGAAACTGTGTACTCATATTTTCTCCGCCTTTGCTGATGTTTTTTCATTAACTAGGACATAAACACGTTACCTCTACGCTAATGTTTATAAAGTACTTCTAATTGAATCTTAAGGTTTGTAACGCGTTTCATGTCAAGTATTATTTTAAAAACTTGCAGAGTCTATAATCGTATTATCTCCAATACATACTTCCCTATTTATAACAACGTCCCCACCCATCCATACGTTAATTACCAATTGTAACTTGGGTGAGCCCTTCTTCTATAAAATGGTCTCTATTTTCTTTTTTCCACCAATTGCAAATTGTAGGTCAGGCTTTCAAGGGTAACTGAAATCAACCCATACATGTATTCATCGTGCGTATCGTTTTTTACAAAAATCTCAGGCATATGTTCTTTGGGTACATCTTTAAGACAGCCGTTATAAATATCATCCAACAGTGCTGGCTTAGATAACTCTCCTGTCAAAGCGATCGATACAGGGTCTATAATCGCAATAATGGATGTTATCGTTTTGATCGCCAAAAAAACAAATTCCTGTGTGCTATTTAACTGTTTAAGCTGTTCCTCTCTCGTTATGCCAAAGGGTAAAAAGGAAACTTCCCCGGCAAATTTGGTATTTCCTTTTAACAAATGTCCATCGACAATAAAACCCGCTCCCGGAAAATTATCCTTGGGAAACGTAACAATAGCGAAGGTTTTGTCCTCATCATAATTTTGCATGTTATAAAATCCATAGACGGTCAGATGCATATCATTTTCAATGGTGACTTCTACCCCGTATTTATCTTGAAGGCGTGGTCCTACAGGGACTCCTATCAGCAGATCAAGATCGCAGACATCAATAACCCCTTGATGAACAACCCCCGGGATGCCAATACCAATCGCTTTAACGTTTTCGTAGTTGTTAATCAGCTCTTCAATTTGCTGATCTATTACTTCATAATCAATATGAGGCACAACGGATGTGTTCTCTGCAATAATATCGCCAAGCATATTGGCAACAGCATAAGTAAGAGAATCTACTCCGCCTTCCGTTTTCACAGTTAAACAAATAATATAGGAATAATCAGCGTTATATTTGTAACGTCTAGCCGGACGCCCACCGTTCGACTCTTCCAATTCCATCTCTAATACTTCTCCGGTTTGAAGAAGCTCATTTAGAATATTTCCGCAGGTTGCCACACTAAGTCCTGTAATACTGGCTATAGACGACTTGGTTGCATATTCCTTGGATTTCAGTGTGTTTTTAACTAGCTCTACATTAATGTGTTTGACCCGAATGGTATTATTGGAAACTGGTTGTATTTGAATACACTCCTTTTGAAGTGATTATAAAAAGCTTAATAATAAGCTGTAATATAACGCTCGGTCTGCAATAAGTCAATTTGCACTCCCCGTACGCAAAGAATATGATTCTCAATTCGATTAGTCAATCATCATGATATACTATGTTTAAGAGACAAAAATTTAGTGATAAAACTAACAAGAAAAGGGAGATTCTATTGGCAACTAGCGAATATGTAGCAATCATTGCATTGATCCTCTCCGTCATACTTTTGTTCAAGGTCTATCGCCTTCAATCTCGGCTTAATGACTTGAAATCCGATGTGGAGCGTCTTGAGAATCGTTCAGGACTAACGGGAACCTCGATGTCAAATACAATCGCTCCTCCTGCTCCACATATCCAACACGCAGAAGCTTCCGAAGAAATCAATGAAAGGCTGCTTCTACTGATCAGGGAAGGAAATAAGATTAAAGCCATAAAAGAGTTAAGAACCGCTAGAAATATTTCTCTTAAGGATGCAAAAGATTATGTAGATCACTTGGAAAAATGCTAAGAAAGGAAGAATTAAAATGAGTATCAGTAAAACAAACGCTATGCGTATATTGGACGGGCAACACATCCACTACAATATTTTGAGTTATGACCATCAAGATGGAAAAATAGACGGTATGAACGTAGCCGAAAAGATCCAAAGAGCACCGGAATCCGTTTTCAAAACCTTGGTTGCACATAGCAAACAAAATCTGTTTGTTTTTGTGATTCCTGTACATAAAGAGCTTGATCTCAAAAAGGCTGCCAAATCTGCGGGAGAGAAAAAAATTGAAATGCTTCCTGTTAAGGAGTTGCAAAAGCATACAGGATATATTCGCGGTGGCTGCTCTCCCATAGGAATGAAAAAGCTCTACCCCACTTATATCGATCAGCCCGCAGTTGAACTGGAAACGATCGTTGTAAGCGGCGGGAAAATTGGAACTCAGCTGGAACTGAGCCCGCACGATTTGGCTCAAATCATTCAAGCACAGTTTACAGATCTATCGCACACGGTATAAAACTCATCACGTCATCATAACATCTTTATGCGTATTTTCTCTTAATCCGATGCTTCAACATGCTTTAATCTGGAGAGGAAGATCAAATGATGCATAATGATTGTTCAAAAAAAGTCGGAATCCCCCAGCCTATTAGAAGTGATGGTGCAGGGGGGATCGACAAGGGGCCACGTGATGTGATGAGGGATTTACAAAATCCAGATATGCTGGTTCCTCCCGTAACGGACAATGGTCTCATACCGAATATGCGGTTTTCTTTTTCAGATGCTCATATGCAGCTTAATCATGGTGGGTGGTCAAGAGAAGTTACAGTAAGGGAATTACCCATTGCCACAACTCTTTCCGGAGTGAACATGAGTTTGACACCGGGCGGTGTCCGTGAGCTGCACTGGCATCAGCAGGCAGAATGGTCTTATATGCTGTTAGGAAGTGCACGTATTACGGCAGTTGACCAAGATGGACGTAATTTTATTGCTGATGTCGGCCCGGGCGATCTCTGGTACTTTCCACCAGGCATTCCGCATTCTATACAGGGCCTTGAAGAAGGCTGTGAGTTTTTGCTGGTTTTCGATGATGGCAGTTTTTCCGATCTGAACACCTTATCCATCTCAGATTGGTTCGCCCATACTCCCAAAGAGGTGATTTCTGCAAATTTCGGGATTCCAGAAACCGATTTTGCAGCCATTCCTCAAGACCAAGTCTACATCTATCAGGATTCCGTTCCCGGTTCAATCCAAAGTCAAGCGGTTCCCTCTCCCTATGGGACGTTGCCCCTATCCTTTAAGCATGAATTACTAGCTCAGCCCCCGATCAAAACACCGGGCGGAAGCGTACGGATCGTCGACTCTTCCAATTTTCCGATTTCCAAAACTATCGCAGCTGCCCTGGTTGAGATTGAACCCGGAGCCATGCGAGAAATGCATTGGCACCCTAATAATGACGAATGGCAATACTACCTTGCAGGGCAAGGACGGATGACTGTCTTTGGTGGTAATGGTGCAGCCCGTACATTTGATTTTAGAGCCGGGGATGTTGGATATGTGCCTTTTGCTTATGGTCATTACATTCAAAATACTGGCTCCAGCACACTATGGTTTCTTGAAATGTTTAAAAGTGACCGTTTTGCGGATGTGTCCTTAAATCAATGGATGGCTCTTACGCCTACAGAACTGATTCAAAGTAATTTACACGTTGGTTCTGATGTAATCTCTAATTTACGAAAGGTCAAATGGCCCGTCGTCAAGTATCCTGGTTACTCTTATGACCCTAAAAATAAATAAAGGAATCACTTCGTCATGATGTCTTCCAGCTGTTTCCTTGGCTCAGGACAAACTGCTCAAATGAGACCGGACAGCGCCCAGTGACAAGCTTAACGGTATCGGTCACTTGGTCTTCACTTCCGTTTGCACGTATCCTTCTATCCAATCCTGCCAGCATATCTGCATATTCTTCAGGCATTCCAGCGCGAACCATGCCCGCTTTCAACTCTTCATCAGACAAAGAGATATGCTGGATCGGTTGGACTGTTGATTTCCCAATAATTTCAGCCACTTCGTTATATGTTAGTGTTTGAGGTCCAGTGATGACATGAGCTGTGTTGTGTGGTTTATCGTCAATAAGAGCCCTCACTCCCACTTCTGCAATGTCATCTGCACTTACGAAGCCTATTCTCCCGTTTTGGGTTGCACTATAAATGGCCTTGTTGTTTTTGATCGTTTCCACATGCTGGCCTTCTGTGAAATTCTCCATAAAGTAGGATGGCTGTAATACAGCCCACTCTGGAGCTAATCTACGAAGTGCTTGATGCACAGGTCCAAATACTGGCCCGTCCTCAGGCACAGATGCGCTGCCTAAAAGCACGAATCTTTGCACTCCTTCTCTCAAGGCCCTCTCAATAAAAGGAATCATCACTTTGGCGGGATTGACGTCCAACACAGGTACTACCAAATAAACTTTATCTACATTCATCAGCGCCTGTGTATGTGTTGATTCATCATACCAATCAAAATATACATAATCTGTCCCTTCCCAATTGCCGGACTTAGTACGCCCTGCCAAACGTACCGGATACTGAAGTTGCGTAAGTTTGGCAGCTACACGGCTGCCTGTTTTGCCGTTTGCCCCTGTAATCAACGCTATATTTCTGTCTTTCATAAAATTCAACTCCTATTTAAATTTTTTATTTTCGCCTAGATTTTCATATCCCCATGAGGCTCGAACTTTTTCATTCATGATTCCAAGGCTTCAAGAGCGACCAAAGGGTTCCAGTAATCTTTGTAGTGAGTAATACTCCATATTTTCTTCTAACATGTTGCTCATAAATTTATGCATGACTGCTTGCGCTTGCTGTTTTGCTTTGTCGGTATTCGGATTGATTGTCATGGTAGACACCTCGCATAATTATTTTTAGTTCCTGCTTAAAACAAATTCAAGACAGAAATTAAACATAAGAATTCTAGATTGATCAGTCTATAATACTCAAAAAAATTTGACTAATCGGTCTGGAATGTTCAAAAAATAAACGCTATTAAGCGTTCATAAAGATCAATCCAAAACAGACAGTGTTGTACGTACAATATCTCTAAGCACCTCAGTGCTTGCGCCTGTCTTGGCGGTAAATGTCAACGATAGTCGGGCATGATTTAGAAATCTGGCGATTGACAATAGCTCAGATTCTGTAACATGAATCTCCCCCTCTTTTTGGGCGCGGACTAGGGCGTTGTAAAAAGCAAGTTCAAGCTTTTCAGTATTTTCAGAAATAAAAGCTTTGATCTCATGATGATGCGGAGCCTGTTCAATAGCACTGTTCATAATAAAGCATTCCTTCGACAGCCTCTTATCCATCAAGACTCTAACAGATTCATTAAAAATCATCGCTATTGCATCCTTAATGCTCCCAGGTTGACTGAGCAGATGTACTACAGCTTCGGTTTTGTCACGTATGTAAAGCTGAATAGCCGAAAAAAACAAATCATATTTCGTGCCGTAGGTATCATAAAGACTCTGCCGCGCTATACCCAGCTGATCCAGTAAAATGGTCAAAGAAGTTCCCTCATACCCATGCTCTCCAAATACAGCCATAGCTTTTCGCAGAACACTTTCAGTATCAAATTCTTTAGCTCTTCCCAAACCTCATGTTCACCTCCTTGCTTATGATTATAATTTTTACAGACTGATCAGTCAAGAAAATAAAATTGATTTTATATAATTTTATTCACAAAAAACCATCGTACCGAAATACGATGGTTTAGGAATGTTTATTTTATCCAAACGCTCAGGTGTAAATGATGCAATCCGACTATTCCTCAGAGTCTACGTTATGGTAAACCTGCTGAACATCCTCCAAATCTTCTAATGCATCAATCAATTTATCAAATTGAGCCTGTGCATCTTCTGGAAGAGTAATATCATTTTGGGCAAGCATGGTGAGCTCGGCAACGGTAAACTCCGTTACTCCTGCCTGCTTGAAAGCTTCCTGAACAGCATGGAATTGGTCAGGTTCTGCATATACGATGACAGCTTCATCTTCTTCGATGATGTCACGAACCTCGACATCTGCCTCCATCAACAGCTCCAGCACTTCATCTGGAGTTTTACCCACCAGACCAATAACTGCTGTTGAATCAAACATATAGGCTACAGATCCGCTCACGCCCAGGCTACCGCCATTTTTAGTAAAAGCAGAACGCACATCTGATGCTGTACGGTTTACGTTATTGGTCAGTGCATCTACAATGACCATGGAACCGTTCGGTCCGAAACCTTCATAACGAAGCTCTACGTAGTTTTCATCGCCAGCACCTTTTGCTTTTTCAATAGCACGGTCAATGATCGCTTTCGGTACATTGTACGTTTTTGCACGTTCTAACACGACTCTTAGGACCCGATTGGATTCAGGATCAGGCTCGCCCTGTTTGGCTGCCACATAAATTTCCACGCCAAATTTAGCATATATACGACTCGTATTAGCATCCTTGGATGCCTTCTTTTCTTTAATGTTATTCCACTTACGTCCCATAATATCCCGCTCTCTTCCTGTATGAATATACACAACGAACTTCATTATATCCTTGTATATTATATCTCCTAAAGGACATACGAACAAGTTCAAACAACTCCGTTATGGAAAAATAAACAATTCTACCTACAATCCTCCTCATCTATGGACAATAATCCTATGAATGCCTAAGATGAGGAGGAAGTCTGAATTGAAGGAGATTATTCACTTGGATGTCTTACATAAAAAGTTGAGCAATAACCATGAAATCACGGTATATGAAACCACGGAGTTGTATGGTGAAAAGGGATTATTTCGCGTGATGCAATTCTCCAATGCAGCCATCCAAGGTGCGCTAGATTTGAATCATCCGCAACGCATTCTGTTCGAATATCCCAGAGCAATCATCCATCTTATGGAGTTGAACGATCCGTCATTTGAAGACGTGTTTGTTATCGGGCATGGTATAGGCACGATTGCGGGTCACTTTACAGATAAACGCTTTAAGATTGCCGAGCTGGATTCGCAAGTGGTAGAATTCAGCCGAACATTCTTTGGGTACGACCAGAACAATGTGACTATTGGTGATGGACGTCGCATCCTGGAGAAGGAGACCCCGGATGCTTATGACTATATTATATTGGACGCCTTTACGGAGCAGGGTACACCCTTGCATTTAGTATCCTGGGAATTTTTCAAGATGGCTAAAGAAAAGCTGGATTCCGAAGGATCGCTAATTATGAATGTAATGGGCAAAAGTGAACACGATCATCTAGTCCATGCCATTCATACAACGTTGCGTGAAGAATTCGCCTATGTCACAACATTCTCTCTACCATCGGAAGGCGTTGCCGACATTCAAAATATCATTATGATAGGTCGAGACAAGCCCATTCGTTTTCAGGCACGTCAGATGGCGGACTTTCATGAGATTACACTTGGAGAAGGTCATATTCTGCGGGATACAGATGCTTAGTGTTGTATGAGACTCAATATTCTTCTCTCTACATCATGGATATGAATCGACTCTTTGTTGCTGTTTCTTCGCTCTACGAATTCTACTTTTCCGTGTTCAGCATCTTTACCAACGACGATGCGCACGGGAATACCTACTAAATCTGAATCTTTAAATTTAACTCCTGGACGTTCGTCACGATCATCTAGCAGAACCTCTATACCGCGATCCTGTAGTTGGCTGTATAGCTCCTCGGCTATTTGCATCTGAAGCCTGTCTTTCACTGAAATCGGAATGATATGAACCTGAAACGGAGCCAGTGCGTGGGGCCATATCATTCCGTTCTGGTCATGATTCTGCTCTACAATGGCGGACAGAATTCGGGAAATGCCAATACCATAGCAGCCCATAATCATCGCTTGATCGGTTCCGGACGCATCTAGAAAGGTCGCCCCTAGCTTCTCACTGTACTTGGTGCCCAGTTTGAATACGTGTCCAATCTCAATTCCACGGTGGAGTTCCAATTTCCCTTCGTCACATCGAGGACATCTATCCCCTTCTATAACATTGCGCAAGTCTGCCACATGCCGAAGATCCATATCACGCCTTGGATTCACATGCCGATAATGATAGTCCTGCTCGTTCGCGCCTGCAAGACCGCTGGACATTTGAACAACGGCGTAATCCACCCACACAGGGATTGTCAAGCCGCATGGGCCTATGGACCCGGGTGGGGTTCCAGTCACCTTTGTGACGGTGTCTGCATTTGCTATTTCGAATTTTTCACTACCTAAAATTTGTTTGAATTTTACTTCGTTGACCTCATGATCTCCCCTGACAACTACAGCAATAGGTTGATCGTTAGCCATATAAATCAATGTTTTGATGATTTCTTGGGGCTCTATGTGAAGGGTATCAACCAGTTGTTCTATGGTCCGCAGACCTGGAGTATACAGTTTTTCCATTTCATCTGTATCGATAGAAGGATGGCTGTCATGTTCATTTTCATCGGAGACAGAAGATATTCCTATGCTCCCCGTAGAACGTGGCTCTGCCTTTTCAAGATTGGCAGCATAATCACAGCAGGTACACGCCACTATGGTATCCTCTCCTATATCAGCCAGCGCCATAAATTCGTGGGTTTCACCTTCACCACCAATAGCACCAGCATCTGCTTCGACGGCGCGAAAATTCAGACTGCAGCGGGTGAAAATACGTTGATATGCCTGGAACATGGCCCAATAAGTGTGATCTAGTCCCTCCCAATTGGCATCAAACGAATAGGCATCCTTCATCAAAAATTCTCTGCTGCGAAGCAACCCAAACCGAGGACGTCGTTCATCCCGAAACTTGGTTTGAATTTGATACAGTGTTACAGGCAATTTCCGATAGGAATTCACTTCATTTCGTATTAAAGACGTAATGACCTCTTCATGTGTAGGCCCTAATGCAAACTCCCGATCATGTCGATCTTGCAGACGCATCAGCTCTGAACCGTACAAATCGTATCTCCCCGATTCTTGCCACAGTTCCGTTGGCTGTAATACAGGCATCAGCAATTCTCCAGCTCCTGCACGATCCATCTCATCTCGTACAATTTGTTCCACTTTTCTGAGTACCCGTCTGCCCAGTGGCATATAGGTATACATTCCAGCCGCCAATTGGCGGATAAATCCTGCCCGCAGCATAAGCTGATGACTAATCACTTCGGCCTCTGCAGGTGCTTCACGCAAGGTTGTCAGTAATAATTGGCTTTGGCGCATGTGTGGCTTCCTCCTTGTAAGAACGATAAAATGTACGCAAAAAAGACACATCCGTCAGGGACGAATGTGTCGTGGTACCACCCTTCATTTGACCGTAACCATATTCGGGACGGTCCTTCTTCAGATAACGGCATCTGGCCGGTAACGGTTTATCTTACGCACCGCTACAGCTCGCAAGGCAGGAAAACGTTCATTCGCGGCGAGAAACCTTTCAGCCCATGGGTTTCTTCTCTGTACAGCGGGTAATTGAACCTTTGATCCTTGGTCTACACTATTCCTATATATTACAATTTTCACCACTTTACACGAAACGCAGATTCAAGTCAAGGAGATAATTGTCTATCTGGGCTCAGCCAAGGACATGAACGATATTTAGATTTTAAGATAATCAAATTCCTTTCATTACCATATTGCAAAATGAGCGGCCAGATTTTAGGACGGATACGCCTGCGAAAACCCAGAACAAATCGGACAAACCGAGGTGAAATATCCCAAATACGAACGGCTTCTTGCTCTACTCCTTTGGGTAGCTCCTTGGAAAATAAAAAACGGTTAAGCGAACGCGTGATAACACCTGATATCGCCTCAATCGTGCTGACATCCATTACGATGATTGTGTCGGAACGCTGGAGTCGCTCGGTAAAATAACGTTCATGATAATTCCCTTCGATAATCCACTCTTCCCCTTGCAGGACTTCACCCAGCTGTTTATGAAATTGTTTGTCTGTGCTCCGCTTCCACTCCGGTCCCCAATACAAATCATCCAACGAAATATACGGCAAATGAGTCCACATCGACAGTCGTTTGGCCAAAAAAGTCTTGCCGCTCCCCGGTGAGCCGATTACGATAATACGTTTAGCATGCTGCACAGCTAGAAGCTCGTCACTCACTTCCCCACGTAAGGTTAGCGTTGAATAGATCAGTCGATATAGAAATCCTACTGCCAAAGCCCCTCCCTTTAAAAGCAAATAAAGAAGAAACAGCGGCAGAAAAACAATAGCGTATTTCACACTGTCCATCAGACAACCTGCCCCTTTTATACATTCAATATTTGAGATCATTACATCTGTGAAGCTCTAAATACACGCTGTTGTAGGTTAAGTGTTCTCTTCTTTACTTATGTATTTTTCTTTTTAAAATACACACCCTTAAAAAATACAAAATTTTGCGAATGTGTGCCATACAGCTCCTGGAACCTAGAATGGAGTTTATTCACAGAAATGGTGTCTGAGACTGTCCGATCCGTTTGTATGGTTAAGTCGACACAACTGATTCCAAACTGGCACACTTGCTCCATAGGATAACCTTGGGTAATTCCATAAATCATCCCGGCAATAAAAGCGTCATCTGCGCCTGTGACATCAATGACCTGTTGAACTGGAGGGATAGGGATTTGTCCATGAGTTCCATCCTGAGAAGCAAACAACACATGCTCAGCACTGCAGATAATAATGACATTTTGAACCCCTAGTTTGTGAAAAACTCGAGTTGCGTCCAATATCTGCTGGTCATCTTTAAGTTCCAGTCCCAAATAAGCTTCAGCCTCTTCCGGTTGGCATACTAGCCATTCCACCCCATGCAAATTTCGGGGAAGCTTTCTCATCTTGGAAGCTGACACCGATGAAACGACAAGGGGAACCTGATGTTCCTGACAGACATGTATGGTGGCCGCTATTACGTTCATAGAGAAATTAGTGTCCAGCAGAACAAGTCGGGACGAGGCGATTAAAGGAATATTTTCAAAAATTACTGAAGGACGAATCTGATCATAAATCTCCATTTCTGCTGTCGCTACAATCATTTCACCATGCTCGTTTAGCAGGGCAGTATAAACGCCAGTTGACGACTCACCTTTGACTTGAAGAGGAATCAAATGCATGTAACGGCTAGACTGTTCGATGATAAATTCGCCTTCCGCATCATCTCCAACTGCGGTTAGCAGGCTGACCCGTCGGCTCAACCTCCCTAAATTTTCAGCTACATTCCGTGCTACTCCACCGCAAGATTGCAGCCTAGTGCTGCTCGGATTGGAGGTATGAAGCTGAAATGTACCCTTAACCATGATTTTACGATCCAGATTTGCCCCTCCTATACATAGTATTTGTTCACTAGAGGGCCAGGGCTCGTCCTGTTCATTTTTGTGAATTTTTTTTAATTTCATCATTTGACTCCTTTCTCGACTCTATTCGGCTAGAATGATTTAAATTTGTGCAGAAATAGGCACTCTATAAACCTAACATGTTCTAAATGTCAAATTCCCAAGAATCATGTCGAGTCCGTTAAAATATCAAAAAGTTACACATGCTAAAAAAGTCACCTCATCGTAAAGATACCCTCCACTTTACGATAAGATGACTAGAACTGAACTTGCAGCTTAGATCCTTCTTCCTAGCATCCTGTTATTTTATAGAGAATAGAGCAGCTCCATGAGGGGGTAAATCTGCGGACAATTCCTGCACTATAACACCTAAATCCACATGGTTCCACAAGTCTCTCGCACTTGCCTGCCCTTCAATTCCAAGCTCCTGTAGGGATACACGGACTGTTGAAGCTTCATCTCCAGCATTAAATAAAGCCGCATATACGTGACCTTCCTCATTGTGAGAAGTCCAAACGATATGTTCATCCTTTCTGTAGACCTGTCGCGCATTCACACCGTTGTGATGAACATCGAGCACTTCTTTGTTCGTCAGCAATGAAAGTGTCCATGCGTCATTATCACGCAGTTCTCCTCCGAACATCAGTGGAGACCGGAAAATGCTCCATAAGGTCATCATCGTTAGCTGCTCATCCTTCGTAAAACGTGTCCAACGATCATGACTGCCAGAATCTACTGAATCTACCGAACGAATACCTAAATGTCCGAGCGGCAACATGTCGCAATCCGGCCAGTGACCTGGACCTACATGTTCCGCCCATTTCTCGCAGCGTTCGAACATACCATACAGTAAAGGCCATACATCCCAGAAATCATCAGTCATACGCCACATATTCGCATTTGCGATTAAATCAGATGCATGTTCCAGCGGTGCGGGACCAGGCGATAGACTTAACACCATCGGACGTCCGCATTGGGCGATAGCCCGCTTAATCAATTCGATTTCCGCCAAATGAATACCATAGAGACGTGATGCAGCAATGTCATCTACTTTGACAAAATCGACACCCCATTCCGCATACAGGTCAAACAAAGAATTATAATACTCCTGTGCGCCTTCCTTGGATGCATCTACCCCATACATATCTGTGTTCCAAGGACAAATAGAGTTAGGATGTGCAATTTGTCTGGCCGTAGCTGTAGTTCCCAAAATCGGGGTATCCTGATGAACCGCCTGTCTAGAGATGCCCCTCATAATATGTATCCCGAATTTCAATCCCAAACTATGCACATATTCTGCAAGAGCATGGAACCCACGACCGTCTGCTGCCGAAGGGAACCGATTCACCGCTGGAATCAGACGTGAAAATGAATCCATTTCCAAAGAAACAAATGGTCGGTACTGTGAAGATACTGCTCCCGACTCATACCATTGAATATCCACCACTACATATTCCCATCCATACTCCTTCAGGTGCTCCGCTATATATTGAGCATTTCCCCGTACTTCCTCTTCCCTTACTGCTGCGCCATAGCAATCCCAGCTATTCCATCCCATAGGTGGTGTATGCGCTGTCAAAAGATGTTCCATTGAATTCATCCTTTCATCTGTTAGACCTCAACCTGTTACCGCAAATCTCATCAACCCCACAATACCATTATAATGTAACCCCTTACTTTTGTCGCTCGTCATCTTTTCCATTTCCACTTTTTATACATTTATGTTGACTAACTTAAAGAA
The DNA here is from genome assembly GCF_015710975.1 of Paenibacillus polymyxa. NCBI lineage: Bacteria > Bacillati > Bacillota > Bacilli > Caryophanales > Paenibacillaceae > Paenibacillus > Paenibacillus polymyxa. Next base: position 5,142,977 of record NZ_CP049783.1, read on the forward strand.
TGTGGTACATTTAAACTTGCTTGTTAAAAAACTTTGACTTGAATCAGAGGGTGATTTTACATGTGTGAACATGCTTATCGAATTTTGTTGTTTTACAAATATGTCAATATTGAAGATCCTGCCACCTTTACGGCAGAGCATCTGGCTTACTGCAAAGAGCTGGGCGTCAAGGGAAGAATCTTGATTGCTGAGGAAGGAATCAACGGAACACTGTCCGGTACAGTAGAGCAAACGGAGCAGTATATCCGTGATTTGCGCGCCAATCCGAAATTCCACGATATCGTTATTAAAATAGATGAATCTGACGGTCATGCGTTCAAGAAAATATTTGTACGTCATCGCCAGGAACTGGTTACGCTACGTCATGAGGACGAGCTGGACCCTAATGTAATTAGCGGCAAGCGTCTGTCACCAAAGGAGTTTTATGAACAGCTTCAACATGAAGATGTCGTGGTTCTGGACGGTCGTAACGACTACGAATATGACATCGGTCATTTCCGCGGAGCCATTCGCCCCGAAGTTGAATCGTTCCGTGAATTTCCACAATGGATTCGCGATAATATGACTCAATTTAAGGATAAAAAAATCCTGACATACTGTACTGGAGGTATTCGTTGCGAAAAGCTGTCCGGTCTGCTGATTAAAGAAGGCTTTGACGATGTAGGCCAGTTGGATGGCGGCATTGTGACTTACAGCAAGGACCCTGAAGTACAAGGGCGTTTGTTTGACGGTAAATGCTATGTGTTTGACGAACGGATTTCGGTTCGGATCAACCATACGGATGAAGACGTTATTGTCGGTCAATGCTATCACTGTGAAACGCCAAACGATCATTATATTAACTGCCCGGTCTGCAATCTCCAACATATCGTGTGCCCAGACTGCGAAGAACAGCATCAACACTATTGCTCTGACGAATGCCGAACCAAAGCAAAAACTATGGCTTCTGCTTAAACTATTAGAATACTCGGTTTCACATAAAAGGGATGTTCCTACTAGCCGTTCAACATGGCTGTGGACATCCCTTTTGTTGTTCTCAGAATAAGTGCGTTAAGCTTCATAGTATATACCTATAACCTTAATTGTTTATCCATCTTGGACGGACTCAAAAGTAGCACCTTATAATGGAAAATGTCATTACAGAAAGGATGGGTGGAATTCATGATTCAAATCGTACTTTCAACTCTTTTATCCGTTATCGTTCCGCTGTCCATTCCGGTGATTGCCGGATTTTTACTCGGCAAATTCATGAAGCTGGAAACAAAACCGCTCTCGACTTTGTACTTATATTTTTTAAGTCCTGCCATGATTCTGGACACACTGCTCAAAGCGCAGCTTTCCTGGCATGATGTGACACAGACAGCCACTTTTTCATTACTCAACCTGCTGCTATTGTGGGGAATTGCACAATTAGCAGGAAAAATCTTTAGGCTGAGCGCCCCGGAAACGGCTGGGCTCACCTTAATCTCCACACTGACCAATAGTGCAAATTATGGGTTGCCGCTCATTTTACTTGCCTTTGGGCAGCTTGGTCTGGATAAAGCCTCTGTATATGTTGTCATCCAAATGATTATGGTCAATACTATAGGCGTTTATTTTGCAGCCCGCTCTGAATTTTCTGTTCAAAGTGCCGTGAAGTCGGTATTTTCTCTCCCTGCAATTTATGCGGCTCTTCTCGCACTGGGACTTCGAGCACTGGATTGGCATCTGCCCTCCGGCATTCAATCGAGCGTCTCAATGATTGCAGCTGCTTATTCTCCGGTTGTGCTGGCGATTCTGGGTACCCAAATGGCTTATGTGAAAATACTCAAGCTGGAGCCATCTATTAAAAAAGCCAGCTACGCAGGACTAACAATCCGACTTCTGCTTTCCCCGCTCGCGGCTTGTCTTGCCATGCTGATACTGGGAATTTCAGGTCTTTTGTTCTCCGTTCTCTTCATTCTGGCCTCGATGCCAGTGGCTGTGAATGCAGTCATTTTAGCGGAAAAGTTCAACGCATCGCCAAAACTGGTCTCCACCTGCATCCTATGGAGCACGCTTGCCTCATTCCTGGTTCTGCCCATTCTGATTATGCTGGTAGCAGGTTAGACGGACAAAAGGCTCTCTACACCATAGAGAGCCATGCACGATCCTGTCTCCAGTCTACTTGCACAGACGTTTCAAAAAAAGCACTGAGCGTTTCACTGCTCAGGATATCAGTCGTTTTACCTTTGGCAAACACCGTGCCCCGGCGAATCAGAATCGTATGTGTGTACATCGGTAAAATTTCTTCAATATGGTGTGTAACATACAATAAATTGGGAGTACCCGGCGTCTCGGACAGCTGACGAACGCTATCCAATAATGCTTCTCTAGAGAAAAAATCCAACCCGTTGCACGCCTCGTCCAAAATCAACAGCTTGGGCGAGGCCATTAACGCGCGAGCAATAAGCACTTTTTGCTTTTCTCCCTGTGAGCATCCCTGATACAACCGATCGACGAGATGAGCACAGCCCAGTTGGCTCATAAGCTGAACGGCCTGTTCATAATCTGTATCCGTCGTCTGGTCATACAGTCCGATGGAGGCAAATTTACCGCTGATGACGACATCCTGTGTACGCTGGCTTCCATTAATCCTTTCTTGTAAAGAGGAACTGACCCAACCAATAGATTTGCGCAATTCCCTCAGATCTACATCCCCAAAAGTATGACCCAATACACTGACACTACCTGTGGTTGGCCATATGTAGCCATTAATCATATTGAGCATCGTTGTTTTGCCTGATCCATTCAAGCCGAGTACAGCCCAATGCTCTCCCTCAGATACCTGCCAATTGATTTGATCCAGTATGGTACGGTTATCTCTCTTCCAGCTTACATTGTTAAGCTCAATGACAGAATTCATGGCTGTACATCCCTTCTATACATCGTATCATCAGATGTTTATAGGCGTAATAATATATCACGTTTACTGCGTTAATCTTCACTTTCGTATAAGAATAGCACAGGGTTGCAGGTTGTTCAATTTTAAATTCACTATATTGCTTTCTACAAAACAATAGAAATAGAATCAAGTTCAATAGCCCGCTTAGGCTAACTTGGAATAAGGTAGTCTAAGCGGGCATTTTAGTTGTTTTAAGATTTAAGATTTAAGATTTAAGATTTAAGATTTAAGATTTAAGATTTAAGATTTAAGATTTAAGATTTCGGAGCGATGAAGACCGATTTATGAGGTAGTTTATGCGCTATTTCTCGAGGAAGGCTCAGATTCGTTGCCAATACATCAACAGGGTTGCCAGCCATCCACTCACTCAAATCAATGGCCTCGTAATGACCACTGTTAAAACCAATCAAAATACGGCATACGTCCGATCCGGTATTTTTAATATAATGCCCGGCTCCCATAGGTACATACCCTACATCTCCGGCCTCAAACTGCTCTGTCACTGCATTCCCTTCTGCCAGAAATACAGTCATTTCTGCTTTGCCGTCCAAATAGTACTGCCATTCATCCGCATTGGGATGCCAGTGCATTTCTCGCAATCCGCCCGGCTCCAGTTCAATTACAGATCCGGCCATCGTCGAAGAAATAGGAAAATCTTCTACTGTAACGGTGCGCTGAGTCCCTCCACCCGGTGCCAATCTGGGCTGTTTGGCCATTAAAGGATAGCGGTGTTTAGTAATCAGATCAGAAGAAATGCGCGGATATGCATCATGAGATGCGATAGATGGGACAGGCCCTTTTGCAAAATAAGCTTCCTTCTTTGGCAAAAGAGCGAGCTCGTCGGCTGCAAATCCGAGATTCTGCATGACAACATCTGCGGGAGTCTGAGCGATAAAATCAGTAATGCTGAACGTATGGTCCTCCGAAAAATCACCATTATCGAAAATCAGGATAAAATGACACTCTCCAGGACCAAGACCTTGAATGGAGTGACCATAACCACGCGGGAAATACCATACATCACCGGGGTTAAAAATATCGACATAGGAAGTACCGTCTGGATGGATAACAGTTGTCCGACAGGAACCGCTAATCACATAGGCCCATTCAGCTGCATTGGCATGCCAGTGAAGCTCGCGCATTCCACCCGGCTCCAGACGCATCGAAACCCCTGCTATTCCTTCTGATACAGGGAAATCATGGACTGAAGCCCCACGTGTGATACCCCCTGGCCCGGTTCTGGGTTCCTTTTTCTCCAAAGCATACTTAAATGATTTCATCGCGATTCCTCCTTAAAATCATTCTTCCCATATGTCTTTATTCACTTATTGATGCTGTGCAGGTCTATTATATACTTTTAATGTTAAAGAGATCAAATTTGTCCATTTTTTTCATCAAACTATGTCCGAATCGCCCCCTCGCGGTTAGGATTAGGGTAAATAGGCAAGAGAAAAAGGATGAATCATAAACAATTCATCCTTTTTTTGATTTAGTTTCTTTAATTGATTTAGTTTCTTTATTTGTATGATCAACTTTATTTGCATGTTTATCTTTATTCTTGTCGTTATTCTTCTTATCCTTGCTTGGGACTGTAACTTTCTTTTTTTCATTAGCCAGTCGCCAATAGCTTATTACTTTTCGGTACATAGACTTATCTGTCAATTGGTTAAAAATGTATGGGTCTGGCTTCGTGTTCACCTCAATGATCCACGGGATAAAGCGATGATCCAATCCAATGTCCACACCAATTTGCCGGAAATTCGGATATGTTTTTTGTAGTTGTGTGGCAATGGTAATCCCCAGTTCATTGAGCTTCTTAACCAGCTCAGCCTGCTTACTTTGCGATAAATGGGATTTCAGTAGCTGTTCCAAGGCCATCGGCTTACCACCACTATGATAATTGGTCACGATTTTACGGGGATGACCCAAGCGTCCAATAATTCCGGTAGATTCCCATGTCCCTTTTGCATTACGCTGCACCATGACCCGGATATCAAAATAACGATTTTGATGGCGCAGTAAATGAATTCCCTTTTGAATGAGATAACTTTTTTTACCCATGTGTTTCGATAGGCTGGTAATCAGTGCATCTAACTGTTTGAATTCCAGACGTTTTTCCTCATATTGGTAGGCGAAGCGCTGACCTGCCTCCTGTTCGATTTTCATCACACCTTTGCCAAAGGTACCTCGATCAGGCTTTACATAGACCATCCCATACTTCTCCAACATTGATTTCACAGTTATTTTGCTGTATTTACGGGTTTCAGGTACAAAAGGCTTGATACTGCCATGCTGGAGCAACAATTGGGTTTTATGCCATTTGCTACGCAACGCCTGCGCTTGTGAAGAATTCACTTGCCCCTCTCCTCTCTACTCTCAGGGTAGAACGCTCCTGTTAAAAAAGATCAATCTATCGTATGCGCCAAAACCCCATTCGAAGCTCCATTCGCCCTCTTCTACACAGAATTAGACAGTTGGCCTTGCCCGGTCGAAAGCGCCTGTCCAGGCATACAATAATATGAGATACCGGTAGCGTATATTTACACGTATAGGGAGTGAATAACATGTCTGCGCAATCCGATGGGCTACAGAAGGGTTCCCTCTCAATCGATGTTCTAATCCCCGCAATTGAAAAAGATCTGGCTACACTACCACTAGTAATTGACAGTCTGCGCCGTCACGTGCAGCACCGAATTGCAACCATCTATATCGTTTCACCGCAAAGCACCAAACTTCGCCGTCTATGTGCAAACAAAAAGTGTACATTTATAGACGAAAAAACGGTGTTGCCCATCACTAAAAAGCATATTCATTACGGAACAACGCGCTGGGATCGCTCAGGCTGGCTGTATCAGCAATTGCTCAAAATGAATGGCGACAAAATCAGTAAATCGTCTTTTTTTCTCGTCATAGATGCGGACACCATTTTGATTCGTCCACATACGTTCCGTAAAGACGGAAAAACAATTTTTTACTATCGCAGCTGGAGTCAACCTGAGTATTTTCAAACTTACCGTAAGCTGATGGGTGCTAAAGCTCCCTCACCAAAGTCCTTTGTCACTCACTATATGCTTTTTGAAAAAACACGGCTCGCCCAGCTCAAGCAAGTTATTGAGGCCAAGCATGGGAAACCTTGGTACAACGCCATTATTCAAAGTATAGACCGGACAAAACAGTTTGGATTTTCCGAATATGAAACGTATGCCAACTATCTATACAGCAATCAGCCCTCTCGGATGATTTTGCGCAAGTCATTAAATAAAGCGCTTCATAGTCGTGCTTCTTCGCTGTCACAAAAACAATTGGATATCTATGCCCAAAGCTACCGCTCCTTATCTTTTCATCAACGCAAAATGTACCAGCTAGCTCCACAAACAAGGATTCAATCTTCATTGAAATAGTTTCTAAAATAGAAAATCCCGCAATTGTTGATGCAATCTAATGGATTTGCATTGAAGGAGGAAACGTCTGTGCGCATCGTATTGTTATGCGGTGGTGCCGGAAAACGGCTGTGGCCATTATCCAATGATATTCGGTCAAAGCTGTTTCTCCGGTTGTTGCCCGCTCCTGACGGGCAGCAGGAATCTATGCTCGGCCGGGTGTATCGTCAGCTTATCTTAGCCGGACTAGATTCCTCTGCCCTGCTTCTGGCTCATCGGAGTCAGGTAAATCTAGCCTTTCGCCATACAGAAGGTCGTCTGCCTGTTCTTGGCGAGCCGGCTAAACGGGGAACCTTCACAGCTGCTGCACTCGCTGCTGCTTATTTTCACACAAGAGGCATGGGGCTGGATGAAGTTCTCTGTATTGCTCCAGCAGATATGTTTGCAGGCGATGACTTCTTCCACAGCATAGCAGCGCTATCCGGTCTATTGCTCGAGAGCGGAGCCGATCTAGCTATGCTTGGGACAAGGCCTACCCATGCCTCAGACCAATATGGCTATGTCGTTCCGGGTCTGCAAATGAGGCAGGAAGGGAAATCGGCTTATGCACAAGTTGCTCGCTTCACTGAAAAGCCGGATCTCTCTGGGGCGCAGCAGCTTATTAACCAAGGCGCACTGTGGAACTGCGGTATTTATGCTTTTACGTTACGATATATGCTGTCCTGTATGGAGCAAAGTCAATTGCCGCTGAACGATAAAGAACTGTGCGCAATGTATGATAGCCTCCCGGTTCGCAGTTTCGATGAGGAGATTGCGGAGCGTACTGAACGGGCCGTTGTCCTGCCTTACGAGGGCGAATGGCACGACATCGGCAACTGGCAGACCTTAACAGAGCAGCTAGGAAGCCGAGTGATCGGGCGTGGACAAATCAGTGGTCAAACTCACGGCACACACATCGTCAATGAGCTGCCCTATCCACTTCATGTCATTGGTGTGGAGGATATTATTGCTGCTGCAAGCCTTGACGGTATTCTCATTGCATCCAAAAGCCATGCCCACGCGATCAAGGAACAGTTAGGCAAACTCCAACTTCACCCCATGCATGGTGAAACCTCTTGGGGCAGTTACCGGGTGCTGGACGAATTTGAGCACCGAAGCCCAAATGACATATTAGCTATACGACTGACGGTGTTGCCGGATCATCGCTTGAATGGGCGTATTCACGGCAGCGGACTTAAAGTATGGACGATCGTATCCGGTCGGGGAGAGGTTATGCTGAACGGAGAACGCTTTGCTGCGGCAAGCGGCTCTGTATTTAGCATTCCGGTCGATACGTATCACACGATCCGCGCCGATCTGGATTCAAAACTGGAACTAATCGAGGTTCGCCTAGGTAACAGTTTGGTGAGCGCCTTCTATAAATCCGATTCCTGCAACACGGAGTTATAACATCTAAACAGATCGATTCTGCACGAAGATCACACATCAAAAAAATCGCTCTTGAGCAAGGTGAGTAACATCCTTTGCTCATGAAGCGATTTTTTTTTGTAATATTACATCTCATAAGGAAACCGTTCTAACCTTGCAAGATAAATAAACCTTGTTGGCCTTAATCATCCCGGCCTCTCTTAAAAAGTGCTGCACGATCTTCATCTGATAGTGTATGCGTTCTTTCTGGGGCAGGCTCCACCCTGTTTCCACAGTTACCGCACGTGCCCCTAAAATACGGGCTGCAGCGGTACGAGAGGAACCTGGGAGCTCATGCAACCGCATGTTGAAATGGCGGTCTTTCACCTTGATCGAGCGATTCATTCGCTTAATAATCCGGCGCGTCGTGGGAATTATCGGGTTGCCCTTATTGGAGATCAGCGTTTGGCCAAGCACCTTGGCATCCTTTTGTGACAATCCATTCGCCTCATGCAAGTCAAGATACCATTCAGGGTGATGCTTTTGTAATAATTTGAATAGAGCAGTGGAAAGCGGTTGTGTTGCCGCCTGCTTTTTCCGGCGCGGAAAGGTTCGATTCAGATCCGGTTTTCCTCTAATCTGCTTGCGGTAAGCCTTTTGATTCACAATTGGCACTATAATAAGCTTGCCATGGCTGAATCTCAGCTTTTGCTCATTCAAAAGCTTTACCAGTTTCTCAGCCGCACGTATACTTGCTATTTCATTACCATGTATGCCTGCAACCACCATCGCACACGGACCTTGTTGTCCCTCTATGGCTACATAATAAGGAGTCGCCCAAGAAGAGCCCTTTCCAAGCATATATCGTTTGACCTGCATCCCCTTCACCTCCGTATAGGCTTTCGGTGTCCTCTCTTCTGTTCTCGCCGACGAATGATTTCACGGTATAGTCTCAAGTAGTTACTGGTCATCTGTTTGTTGGTAAATCTTTGGCTAACATACAATCGAAGCTGCGCGGGTGACGGGTAATTTTTTTGCTGTGCCTTTCGTGCCATTTGTCCAACTGATTTGCAAATCAACTGCGGAAAGCCTGATAGCACCTCGGGAACAGAGCCATTTTTTAGTGCCAGCACCGGTGTTCCACAAGCCATAGCCTCTACCATTACAAGTCCGAACGGTTCTTCCCACAGTGATGGAAACAACAGACACTCTGCATGTTTCAGAAGCTTCTGTTTCCGATCACCCCCAACTGGTCCCACATAGCGTATATTCGGATTGCGCTGAATTCGTGTCTGAATCTCTCGGCGAAAAAATACAGGGGCTTTGATGGGACCCGCAATAAGCAGTCTTTTTCCTGTTCGCTCTGCAACCTGAATGGCCTGCAATACACCTTTATCCGGTATAATTCTGCCCATGAACAGCAAGTAGTTGCGCTTCTCACTGCTGAACTCGTATTCATGGGTGTTGATGCCGTTATAGATATAAAATCCTTTGCCCCCGCCCATCAGCTGACGTGCTCGTTTACTGACATATACCGGGTTTTTACCGTGTCTTCTCACTGGAAGATGAACGGTACACAATGATGAGCAAGGCAGCTTCCTACGCGCTACAGCAGAACGAAAAGTATGGTCATGAATGATATGTGTGCCGGAAGGCATATGCCGAAGTACATATTGGGGGATCTGACTATGTTTCAAACCCTTGGGATAAGTAATCAACCGCGCGCTGCTCCTGCTCCCACGGGCGGCAAAAAGAGATACATGATGCCCTCGTCTCACTAATTCCTCTGTTAATTCATGCACGACCTTTTCCGTTCCGCCCTTGATGGAGGGAACAGGCTGTGCATCGGGATAGTTGGATATGACCTGCACAATGGTTAAAGGTCGGTTTTTGAATGCTTTACTCTGCTTTGAAGCCATACGAATTCCCCTTCCTGTCCGGAAATACGGTGTGATCTTTACGATGTCAACGGGAATCTGAGCATACTCCCGTGCAGGTTATAAATTGTAGTATATAGGTATGTATGTTTTGCATGATTGCTTGTGCCAATCGTCTGCAAGTCGCTTTTTGTCATACGAGCCTAGTCATAAGGGGGAGTTATTTAATTTGTCAAGCTAAAGTTAAGGAGGAAATTCTCATCGTTTTCTAATAAAGCAGTGCAAAACGTTGGGGTAACAGGTTTGTAACCATGAGTGGTAAATTCTGGATATTTTATTTGTGTTATTGTCATTTCAGGACATCAACACAATACGAATAACGGAGGAAATTATATATGAAACGTACTTCTAAAAAATTGTGGATGGGTATTTGCTTTACGATGACTTTGGCACTGAGCGCTGGAAGCTTCGTCGTTGGACCAGACACCACTCATGCCGCTTCGACAAGTAAAGCTGATCGGATTATCTCAAAAGGCTCCCAGTATATGGGCGTCCGTTATGAACATGGAGCTCCAGCTGGCAGTACAAGCTCTTTTGATTGCTCTTCGTTCACTCAGTATGTTTTTGCACAAAATGGAATCAAGCTTCCACGTTCGTCCAAACAGCAGTCAACTGTGGGCACTTATGTACCGCGTAGTCAGCTTAAAAAAGGTGATTTAGTCTTTTTCTATGCGCCAATTCATCATGTAGCCATTTATATGGGAGACGGGAAAATTCTGCATACGTTTGGTAAAGGCGGCGTAACGGTTACCAATCTAAATTCGGGATGGTGGAGCTCCCATTACACAACAGCACGTCGTGTCCTTTAGGATCATTTTGGATGATCTCCCATCCACCGAATGCATAACTTACAAATAACATTAAAAAGGCTGTTCCTTTGAGTAGAGATTGTCTACTGGAGGGACAGCCTTTCCTGTTGTTTTTGAGGCAGCGTAACGATGACATCCGTCCCTTCGCCTTCTGCGCTTTCCATGCGTATCGTACCCTGGTGAGCATCTGTTATTGCCTTGGCAATCGGTAACCCCAGTCCGGTTCCTCCGGTTTTACGATGTCTGGAGCTGTCTACCCGATAAAATCGTTCAAAGACACGCTTGATCTCACTCTCAGGAATGCCAATTCCGTAATCCTTAACGCGGAGGTGGACATCTTTTTCATCTGTAGATAACCATATTTCGATTTCTTCCGAGCTATACTTTAACGCATTATCCAGCAAGATGACTAGTAACTGCTTGATTTTTGCAAGATTAGCATCCAGCCAAATTTCCTTCTCTTCTGTAAAAATAGAAATTTGGCGGTCATGTACAGGCTTGAGATGTGCTACCACCTGTTGACAACAACCGACTAGCTCTACCCGCTCATATGGTTCGGAATCTTGCTGCTGTGAGGAGGCCAATGTCAGCAATTGCTGCGTCATCGTACGCATTCGCTGAGTTTCTTCATAGATCGATTCAATCGATTCCTTACGTATGTCCTCGTCACGCGTACCCCACCGCCGCAGCATGTTGGCATAGCCCTCAATAATCATCAATGTCGTATTCAGTTCATGTGAGGCGTCGGAAACAAACTGCTGCTGGCTCTGAAAGCTTTCTTCCAATCTCTCCATCATTCGATTAAAAGTAGCGGTCATTTGGGATAATTCATCTTGATTAGGACTGCCAGCAGGAATTTTTTTGAATTTCAAGCTTCTTTCGATTTCCTGCATCGTTTGAATACTACTGGCAATGGGCAGCAATATCGCATTTGCCAAAATCGTGCTGCCCACCAGACTGAGCAACATAGCTCCAACAGTCGATGTGATAAGAATTGTATTTAAGATATCGAGATTGTTTTCGAGGGCATCCCATTTTTCTACGATCTCCAGTGTCCCCTTTTGATTACCTTCTGGTGAAAGCACTGGAAGATGGATAATCAGGATTTTATGATCCTGTAGATCCGTTAGTTGAGAGCTTTGAGAAAGGTTAAAATGTATATCGTTCAGCTTAAAGCGGGACTGACGGCTTACTTCATACAAAAGACGAGATTGCTGATCAAATACCCTCAGAATGGTATCCGCAGAAAGTTCATCTTTCAGCTTGGACCCCCAAGCATTTTTCAGAATCATCGTGGCTCCTGTTTCGGCAATGATTTCGGTCCATTTATTTTGTAGCACTTCTCTTTCATTACGAGTAGCAATTTTTACAAATAATAGATGAACCGTGACGTCCACAAACAGGAGAATCGTCATCACTAAAATAGAACTAAGCAGGGTAATTTGGGTCCGCAGCTTCAATGGTCTTCCTCCCGGATACAGTACCCAACACCGCGCACGGTTTTAATCAGTTTCTTTTTGTATCCATGATCAATTTTTTTGCGAACATACCGGATATATACATCTACCACATTCGTATCACCGACAAAATCAAACCCCCACACATCCTGAATCATTTGATCCCGATGCAATACCTGATTTTTGTGCTCCATCAGATAGAGAAGCAGATCAAATTCTTTGGGCGTAAGTTCGATACGTTTTCCTTCCCTTACCACGGACCGCGTCTTGGGTTCCAACACCAGGCTATCGACTTGAAGTTTGGACTGCTGCTTTTCCTCTTTTTGCGAAGTAGTAGCTGCCGGCTCCAACTGATTCCTCATACTGGCCCGCATCCGCGCTAATAATTCCTCAATTTCAAAGGGCTTTGTAATGTAATCATTAGCTCCTTCATCCAGACCTGAAACTTTTTCAGGAGTCGTGTTACGTGCAGTGACCATAATTACCGGGGTATGATTGTCCACTTTTCGAATCTGCTTCAGCACCTCGACACCGTTCATCTCGGGCAGCATCACATCCAGTATGATAATATCCCATGTAAGAGATAGTGCTTTTTCCAATCCTTCTTTTCCCGTCTGTGCAATTTCAACCGCATATCCTTCGTGGGATAACTCCAGTTGAAGCAATCTGGATATCTTCGCTTCATCATCAATGACCAGCACCGACTTTTCCATTGCAAAACCACCTATTTTTTATAGAGAAAACTAATAAGCAATGCACATACCATTCATTTTTTATTTGATTTTAAGCTTTTATCCGTATAGTCGCTCTATAATATAACTTTGTAATTTAATTTTTTGAGGTTAAGGAGTAATTTATTCATGTTAATTAATGTAGACTTTGCTTTGTTTCACTGGATCAATGAATTGGCTAATCACCTCGCCTTTTTGAATGGAACTATGCGTTTCTTGGCGCAATATGCACCGTATTTATTTGGAGTGGCTTTACTGCTATACTGGTTCACCTTTAAAATGCCGCATCGGATGATGGTTTTAGAAGCCGTTATAACGGTTTGTATCGGTTTTACAATTAGCTGGTGTCTTGGACATTTGTTTTACAGAGATCGGCCTTTTGTCGGACACTCTGTCATTCAGCTGATTCATCATGATCCCAATGCTTCATTTCCGAGTAACCATGCACTTGGAGCTTTTGCTCTGGCAGCAATTCTATGGCTTCATCATCAAAAATATCGTGTCCTCTGGATTGTCTTGGCTGTGCTTATTGCGATATCCCGCGTATGGACCGGTGTGCATTATCCTTCAGATATTTTGGCAGGGGTGCTCATTGGGGCAGGTTGCGCAGTTGGTGTTCACAAATTCATTCGCAGTCGGAAGCTTCCGGGCATCTTTATCCAAGCAGCTATTATTTTTTATGAAAAATGGGAGCAGAAGCTAGGAATAAAGCCTGTAGAACAGACGAGAACAAAGATGACCCAATCTACTTCCTCTGTGCAAATAAAAAGCAGACGCTAATGCGTCTGCTTTTTTTAGCCTGATGATTTATGCACTCATTATGCAGTCGATTTGGTACGAAGTGGTAGCATTCGTTCTTCATACCGCTGGTAGAACCAAATGCAAGCCGCCATCCAGCAACCACTCATGAAATAGCCACCCACAACGTCACTCGGATAATGAACACCCAAATAAATGCGGCTTGTCCCGATCGTTACAATTAGTAGGCTACTGAGCAGAACAAGAAGGATACGACCTATCCTGGAAGGAACGTGCTTCCACAATAAAAACGTCAGCGCCGCATACATACTGAAAGCGGTCATGGAATGTCCGCTTGGAAAGCTATATCCATTCGCTTCGATAATACGGTTGATTTCAGGCCTCGCACGCCGAAATAGCATTTTTAGTACCGTATTCAACAGCACTGATCCCAGCACAGCAACCGCTAAAAAAAGCAATTCTCGTCGGTGTCCCAATACACTATAGAGCACGAACATGGCAATTAAAATGATGATTACCACTGGAAGCCCGCTGCCGATAATAGTGAAACATTTCATAAGACGTGTCATGAAAGGCGATTCCAGTTGTCCAATAGCCGTAATGATCTTGTGGTCAAAATGCCGTACTTGCTGGTCGCTAACCCATAATGCGATTAAGCCAAAACCAAGGGCACATACTATACATGTAAGTAGAGCCACGGAAATCGGTAGCTTTGTATATATTTGCTTCATTTTTTAGAGGTCCTCCATGAAATTCATCCCGTGATCAAACAAAATGCAGCATTCACATCGTCCATGTATTTACTTTACCCACTTTTCTTGTATCATTTCATAAAAAAATTAGCTTTTAGAATAAAGCATGGTTAGCTTTTTGGCAAAAGAACGAGGAGTCATCCTGTGATATGAAATCAATTCCCCATTACAGATCACATGAAATACGCCATACGGTGTCGGAGACAGTTCCATGAGTTGTGAACGATCTCGTATATCAATAATCTCGGGTTGTATCCCCACAGTCTCAGCTGCTTCAATCACATTGTGCGTGGCTATTTCCAGATAAGGGCATTGATGAGTTCGTAAAATGGTTAAGCCTTCACTAAAATGATCCAGACGTTGAACCCAATTATTAGGGAAATAAGGATCTGAATGCTCTTGATTAAACTTATAAACATACAACTGAAAAGAATATGGAGCATCCTCCACATGCCGAAATCCGTTTTTCAGAAAAATTTCGGGACCTGGCGCCCAGGAGGTATCTATATTTGTAACGACTGCCACTCCCTTCTTCCCCAACGTAATAGCATCTTGAATGCAGCGTTGAATAAGCTGTGAGCCTAATCCCAAGCCGGTTACAGCAATCCAGATACAATGAATTACTAGATATCCATCCGCATGAACAGCTCTCCATGCTTGTTCACCCGATGCATACTCTATAAATCCTGCTGGTTTATTGTCTTTTCTCAATTGTATGTAAGTCAAACTTTGAGTGAATTCTTTTTCTGTCCAATTTAGTTTTTGTACATATCCCGGTGCTTTTTGCATGCTTCTCATGCAAAAACAGCCGTCTTCCCTTATTTGATTTTCATACCATTCAATGGTTGTTGAATTTTCCATTTAGTCTCTCCTAACTTTATGAATATTGATATAAGGATTTCATAATGATTACAAAACCGCAAGCAAAATATAGTGAAAAAAACAGCACAAAAAAAGACACCACTCAAGCCTTATTGGCTCGAATGGCATCTGTCATTGCATGTGAGACACTGCTAACACAATTCTATGTCAAACAAATAGCATCTTCTTATTAGGTTGGCGTGACTTCACCAAGTTTAATCTTATTCTCTGCTTCTTCAATTGGATAGCGTTTGCGGAACCACAGCGATTGAAGCAGCAAAAAGGTGCCGCTTACGGTCCAATATAAAGGCATGGCCGCAGGAGCGTTGAAGGAAAAGACCGCCATCATAATCGGTGAAAGATAACCCATAATAGCAAATTGCTTGCGCTGGTCAGCCGTCATCTGTTGCTGAGAAAGCTTAGCCTGTGCCAAGTATACAACTGCGACGACAATTGCCAGAATCCAGTCCGGCTGTCCGAGCCGGAACCATAAGAAGGAATGAGACGCCAACTCCGGCGTGAGTCGGATGGCAGTATACATACCGCTTAAAATCGGGAGCTGAATGAGAATAGGCAGACAACCGATATTGAGCGGATTGAATTGATGCTCTTTGTACAGCGCCATCATTTCCTGCTGCATACTCTGCTGGCTGGTGGTATCTTTTTTATTCTCATACTTCTTTTTAATTCGGTCCAAGTCGGGCTGCATAGCGCTCATCTTGCGCTTCATACCCTGCTGGGCACGCGTTTGACGCATCATTAGCGGCAATAAGGCCAGACGGACAATGAATGTCAAAGTCATGATCGCCAGCCCAAAACTTCCACCGAACCATTCCGCCAAATGCTGAATGAGCCAAGAAAGTGGGAATACCACGTAATGATTAAAAAAACCAGGTGTCTGTGCATTAATCTCCGCAGCATTCGCACCACAACCAGACAGCAGCATGACCACCGCCAACGCTACGATTAAACCCAATATCCGTTCTTGTTTACCCCAAAAAGTGAATCCCTTGAATCGTTTCATATGTTCCTCCTCGTTGATTGGCTGTGCCATTTTTCAACAAGGGGGAACAATCGGAAGCATCTTCATCTGGCGCTTCCTTCCGCCGAATGTGACGTGCTAGCCGGACAGGCATGTCCTGTCCGCGGGCAGACATCGGCATCAGTGGAGAAGCATGCGAGCGAACGGGGCCGCCTTCGACCCAGCATTCAGCTACGCTGCCATGCAAATGAGCAAGATACGTATAAGTCACAGTGCACAGCAAGCCGATCGTAAGCAAATAGGGGAGTAGGTCCTGAAGCTCAAACAAGGGATTCACCTCCTTCGGTATGTTGCTACAATTATAGCACGAAACCGGACAATCGACTAATCTTTAAATAGAGATAGAGGTCGGATTACACAAGAAAGTACGCTCTACGTAACGGTAAAACTTAACGTATAGCAAGCATACGATTCAGTGCCTGTACAGCGTCCTGTCTGATCTGAGCATCCACACGAATTACGCCTACAGGCTCTCCCCGATCAATCTGTTCCATTGCCCACAGCAAATGCGGAAGATCGATCCGGTTCATGGTCAGACAAGGACACATATCGGGATTGAGCGATTCAATCTGCTGTTCAGGGTACTGCTGTCTAATTCGTTGCACGAGATTCATCTCTGTGCCAACGGCCCAACGGGTTCCCGGCTCTGCCGCACAGATCGTATCGATGATGAATTTGGTGGAGCCAGCACAATCTGCGAGTTGTACAACCTCATAAGAGCATTCGGGATGAACGATGACTCGGATATTTTTATCGCGTTCACGGACGTTGCGAATATGATCTACCGTAAATTTTTCATGAACTGAACAATGCCCTTTCCATAAAATGATTTTTACGGTTGCCGGGTTTCGTTCAGTCTCCAACTGATCGGTCATAGGATTCCATACAGCCATTTCATCTAGCGGAATTCCAAGATCATGGGCTGTATTGCGTCCCAAATGTTGATCCGGCAAAAATAAAATACGTTCCTTTTGTTTCAGTGCCCAGTCTAGCACCTGCTTTGCATTCGAAGAAGTCACGGTAGCCCCGCCATGCCGTCCTACAAAGGCTTTAATCTCTGCTGTGGAATTTACATATGTTAACGGAATGATCGTATCACCAACCAACTCCTGCAAATGCCTCCACGCTCGTTCCGTCTGCTCCATATTCGCCATATCTGCCATTGAGCAGCCTGCGCGCATATCCGGCAGAACAACGGTTTGCCGGTCGGTAGTCAGCATATCCGCTGTCTCCGCCATAAAATGAACCCCGCAAAACACAATAAACTCCGCTTCCTGATTTTGTGCCGCCATTTGAGCGAGCTGTAGAGAATCTCCTGTTATATCAGCAAATTGGATAACTTCGTCTTTCTGATAGTGATGGCCCGGAATGAGCAGCTTTGAGCCCCATTTTTGTTTCAGCTCGGCTACGCGTTGCTCCATGTCAGCAACCGTCAGTGTTTTATAATGCTCTGGCATAAGTCCACGATTTCCTTGTAAAACGTCTAGCATAGACATTAGATTCCCTCCATATCGTTGCGGCTGACTGTCCCTCGCTCACGAATAGATAACCGCTATGTGTACAAAACATATTTACATGTGTCTTGACACCTATATTTACACATGCCTACAATAATCTCAAGAGTTTTTGGAATGGAATTATTTTTAAGCGGGGAGGATTTGCTGTGATTTACCTGGACTACGCCGCTTCCACACCCATGTGTGACGAAGCTTTGCATATATATAGCGTAATGAATAAGGAAATGTTCGGAAATGCCAGCAGCCTCCATGATGCGGGCGGTCAAGCAGCCTACACACTAGATTACAGCAGGCAACGAATGGCAAAAATGATTGGCGGGCAAAAGGAAGGCATCTATTTTACATCAGGGGGCACAGAATCCAATATGGTGGTCGTGCAATCAATCCTGAACGGGCTGCCGCCAGACAAAAAGCATTGGATTATGAGCGCTTTGGAACATCACTCGATGTATAATCTTGCTACTTTGCTAGAACATCAGGGCTATGAGCTAACTATTATACAACCGGATCGGGAAGGACGAATAACCCGTGAAGTTCTTGTACCCCATCTTAGAGACAACACCGGGCTCGTATCGATACAACACGCCAATTCGGAGACAGGGCTGATTCAGGATCTTGCTGCCTTGTCTCCCCTGCTTCACGAACGTGGTATTATGTTGCACAGTGATGCGGTACAAACATTTGGGAATGTTCACATAGATGTAGAAGCCATGGGAGTGGATGCACTCTCTATATCAAGCCATAAAGTATATGGCCCCAAAGGTGTCGGTGCTGCATATCTCAAACCCGGAACCCCATGGCGTCCGTTGTATCCTGATACACTGCATGAAAACGGATTTCGTCCTGGTACAGTTAATGTTCCTGGGATTGCAGCCTTTGTCGCAGCGGCAGAAATGATGACGGAACAGATGGAGATGCATCAGGAGCGATATGCTACCCTGCGAAGATACTTTATTACGAAAATTCAGGAAAGATCCATTCCATTACGTTGGGTCGTAGAGGAAAGCGAAAAAAAAGCAGTGCTTCATCATATTGTAGGATGTTTTTTTCACGGTTACGAGGGACAATATGTTATGCTGGAATGTAATCGTAGCGGTGTCTGTATATCTACCGGAAGCGCATGTGCCGCCGGACATCACGATCCTTCACCTGCCTTACAGGCACTTGGAGCATCTGAACGTGAAGCCTTACAATTTATCCGTATTTCTTTCGGCAGGACAACCACCATCGAGGAATTGAATGTACTGGTAGATATTTTGACAGACCTGACGCATCGACAAGAAAGGAGCTTATCCCGTTGACTGAATCTTTAAAACGGTCAGGTACGGATCGCCGCGAACAGCTGCTATTGTGGCTCAAAAGCGAGTCACCGCTGACCGGGAGCGAGCTGGCACGCAGGTCCTCCGTTTCCAGACAAGTAATTGTACAAGATATTTCCCTGTTAAAAGCAAGCCAAGAGCCTATACTTGCAACGAGTCAAGGATACATTTATATGGAACCTGCGGCTCAAGCCGCTCCCTTAGCCTCTCGTATTATTGTGTGTAATCACCGACCTGAACAAACAGAAGAAGAATTAAAGCTAATTGTAGACTACGGTGTCAGTGTGCAGGATGTTATAGTTGAACATCCAGTATATGGAGATCTGACTGCTCCAATACGGGTCGGAACTCGCAAAGAAGTGGACGATTTTATACGTAAGATCAGCTCCACCCAAGCCACGTATTTGTCCCAGCTGACCGGAGGCATCCACCTGCATACCTTGCATGCGTCGGATGAAGATAAAATTAATGATGCCTGTGCTGCATTGGAGCAAGCCGGCTTCCTAATGACAGATTGATCTTAATACGATAGCAAAGCAATAAAAATCCTTTCCAGTTTGTGGAGTGCAAATGCACTCCGCAGGGATGGTATGTAAATAGCTTGAAATGAAAAATCCCGGCCCCCTATAAAGGGAATCGGGAATGGACTAAGTGAGCTTAATTTCTAGCAACTCATATTTGATTACAGCCATAGGTGCATCGACATGAATGATACTGCCCACTTCTTTCCCCAAAAGTGCCTTACCTAAAGGACTCTCATAGGAAATTTTGTTGTCCAGAACATCTGCCTCCGCAGGACTTACAACTTTGTATTCCACCTTCTCCGAAAATTCGATGTCATTCAGAATAACAGTAGAACCGATACTGACCGTTTTAAGATCCAGATTACTTTCATCCACTATCCGAGCTTTGGTCAACATTTTTTCCAAGACCATGATTCGTGTTTCCATAAACGCCTGATCGTCCTTGGCTGAGTGATATTCACTATTTTCCTTCAGATCTCCATAGCTGATGGCCAACTTGAGGCGTTCGGCTAGCTCCTTGCGTTTTACTGTCTTCAGTTCCTTGAGCTCTTCCTCCAGCTTGGCTAATCCCTCTTTAGTTAACAATACTTCTTCATTCGACATGGTCTTATTTCAACTCCTATTTCAGCACTTTGCATAATTCAAGTTCAATACTCGAAGGTACAATATATACGAGCTAAACCGTTAGGGTCCATCTATTGCTAATTGGATAAAGCTCCTGGAATTGATGCAAAATGCTCATTTAGCTTGCTTTATTGTAGTTTACTCTAAATTGGACCAACATGCGAAAAGAAATTCAGGAAATAGCAATCAGCTACCTTCGACCACTGTGATCCATATGGTAACCAAAGCTTTCTTGTTCGCATATCGTATGATCATAACGTATTTTAATGAGCACGTGCAGTGCCACTGCCCTTGTCCCAAATTTCATGCAAATCAGGCAGGAGCAGTGTATGGCGGGAGGAAGGATTCAATGGCTTCCTTAGGAAAGAATGGCAATGGGAACGGGAATCGCAAATCCAAATCCCCCCCTAACGGTCAAAAGAAAAATGGATTAAACAGTAATTCGGCTATCTTTTCAGCACTTCAAGGAAAAAATGTAGAGGTCCTAGTCGCAGCCCTCCTACTAACAGGAAAACTAAACGTCGATTCCGTGACTTTATACAGACAAGCAACATTATTTTTAGGTCTCACAGGAAAATACAAAACATTAGCATCTGCCCCTACTAATGTCGATAATATGGTGAAATTTTTAAATGATAACGGCAATATGACGTTGGATCAGGTGATACAAGCCTTTTCGCAGAAAATAAATAATTAACAGGTGGCGAAAGGAGATAGTTGTGGTGAGTGAGTTTGATGGAGAATCTTTTGCAGAGGTTATCATTATTGTGATTCTAGTTGCCATGATCTTCTATGGCTCCTCAGATATAGAGGGACTTTCCGCTTCGCCAACCCAATCCTAAAATGCTAATTCCCGCAAAAAAGAGCATCTATAGACTCTCGCGAGGTCAATAGATGCTCTTCCTTTTTAACGGCTCATTATTTCGAATTAACGTTCCTTCACTTCTACACTTATGGTTTGACTGGAAACCTCTCCTGCAGCATTGACTAACTCGGCCCGATACTCATATGTACCCGGCTTTTGATTTTGGATGTTGGTCACAGCACTTTGGGCCTGCGGACTTTGGCTCGACAGATCCTGCGTGTCGATCAGCTCTCCATTTTCATACAGGTTGTATTGGGTTGCATTCGTACCCCACCACATGTTCATTGTCAGGGTATAGTTGCCGTCACCATCCCAATTGTTATGAGACAACACCGGTATGCCAGGAGTAGCATCGATCACTTCGACAGTTAACGGGTCGCTGACCGTTTTACCGGAAGCGTTGATCAGCTCAGCAGTATACGTGTAGGTTCCATTGCTCTTGCCTGTAACAGAAATGACTGCATGCTGTGCTTCAGGGGAAGCCGCTTGCAACGATTGGGTCGCGATCAGCTTGTCATTTTCATACAACTTGAGTTCATCACCATTCGTGCCCCACCACAGATTCATGGTGATGTTGTAGTCTCCATCCTTCAGTCCGGTGTCCTGACCGTTATCATGAGACAGCACCGGTTTACCCGGCACTTCACCTACAGTGTTTTTCTCGACTCTAACGGTTACTGGATTGGATACGACCGTTTTACCGTCCAAGGTGACGCTCGCTGTAATCTCGGCGCTCCCCTCTTTTAGGGCCCGAAGCTCTCCATACGTATCCAGTGCAACGGATTCATGGCTGCTGATATACTGAACAGAGGCATTACTTAAATCAGCTTGGCTGCCATCTGTGAGCGTACCCTTGAGATGTGTGACTGCTGTATCCCCAACGTTAAATGTTGTTTGATCCAAGGAAAGCTCTACTTCCTGTAAAGCTGCGCCTGTCTGAGCTGAAAAATCATCTAGTCCGCGCGGCTTTAACTGATAATTTCCTTTGAAAACTGCCGAAATTCCCTTCAGCTTCACTTGCTGTCCTTCTTGATACGGAAAAGATGTCCGTGTTAAGCCTGTACGTGCATCAACTCGCACATGATGGCTAACCTCACCCGCTACTGCATCAAATTCAAACGAACCTACAGGAGTTGCATCTATTATATTACGAATAATGGCAGTAGGAAGCTCAACCAGCTGTCCTTGATTCGCATCGCTGAGCTCGGTGACTTGCACAGCTTGCGGAAGTTGTCCTTCTCCCGTTTTTTCAATAGCCACTGGATCGGTCAACTCCACTTCACTGTTGTACAGTGCCAAACTTGCTGTAATCTTTACTCGATCACCTTGGTGAAAGCCGCTCTGGTTTTGATAAACATAAATGCCGCCACTTTCATCCTGCATATAGAAGGCTTGACCGCCAAAAGCCCCTGGTTCTATCGTCACAACACCCTCCAAGGTCACAACTTTGCCAGCCGAAAGATTCCGCGCTTCTGCGACACTGATTCGAGCTGGAATTGTATTGCCATCCTCAGGCAACGGCTGGGCTGGGACATCTGCCAGCACGACGGATTGGGTCAGCAGGTTGCTGCCGTTTTGTCTCAGCCTAAGATTAGCTGCACCACTGGTACCCGGCTTGATCCGCACCGTCAGGTCCCTATAGGCATGCCCCTTGCTGTCGGATTCCAGACTAAATGTTCCGCTATAACCGTAAGAAGTCGGCCAGCTTCCATCCGGATTTTGAATCTGGGCTACTTGATTGCCGCCCGCTACATAAATACCTGCACTGAATCCGCTAATCGTACTATTGGGAGCCAGTTGGTCGGCAACTATGCGAATTTGAAAAGGCTGTGCATTCGGTAGTTGCTCCTGCCGAACGATGCTGTACACAGGCTGCGCACTGGCTGTAGGTCCGCCATAGGAGCCGGCCTTGAACGTTCGCTGATCCCACCATTTGTAGCCGGCTGCAGGAGCGGACCAAGGCTCGGCTTGCGGTTCCGTGGAAGCCTGAGGAGCTTCAAAAGACAGCAATGCCGTCGGCTGATCTAGCTGTAAGTTTTTTACATCCGACAGGCTGGTATACTCCTCCTTCTTGGACAACCAATCGACGATATTGACCAGTAACACAGCGTCATCCTGCTCCTTAAAGCCGTCATACGTTGTCTTCTTGGTTCCTGTCTCTTCACGCAGATATTTCGGCGTTGCATCTTCAACAGGAGATGAATCCCCAATGAAAGCAGCTTTGCCTAGACCTACTTTTGCTACAGCTGCATAAGGTCCTTCCGCTATACCACCTCCGTTATAAACGCCCTGATCTACTGCATTCCCCCAAGCCTGATTGGTTTTAGGCAGATATACGATCCCCTTGGCTTTGGTCGGGTCAATAATCGCCAATGTTGATCCTGCGTGCATTGCCACATTACTCACTCCTGCTGTAATGCCGAACGCCTGGACAGGTTCAACAATCTGATTAGCCGTGATATCGCCTAATGCATTGTAGCGAAAGCGTATACCAAACTGGTTACCCAGCCAATCTGAGCTAACCACGCCCTGCATCGCTGCCGAGCTTTTTTCTTCCTCACTCATTCCCTTTGCAGGGTCTTCCCATGCACCACGACGGTACCCATTGATACTTTCCGATCCGTCCCAGCGATTCTTGTTGCGGTCGGCGTTATAATGATCACCAATGAAAAAAATGCTATTGCCTGCTTTAACATACTGTTCCATTGCGGCCTGTTCGCTTTGTTTAAAAGGAATATTCGGCTCCGCTGTCACAAATACATCATAATTCTTTAAATCATTATAAGTAATGGGTGTAGATTGGCGAAGTTCATGAACATCGTAGCCATTGTTTGCAAGGGCTTGGCCAAAATCTGAAAATCCACCATCAATCACCCAATCTGCTGCGCCGGCTGTCTGTCCATGTGTATTATCGAACAACACTTTTTTACCAGCGTTTTCGTTGACCACTTTGGCTGCAATGAAAGGGGCCGGGTCTGCGGGACCTTCTGCGCGTGCCGGTTGCATGCCGCCCACAACACCGGCGTACAACGATAAAGTGAAAACCATAGCTGTTGCGTATTTGAAGCTGCGGGATGTAAAACGACGAAAGATTCCCATTCTATTCCTCCTGTTAATTGGTTTAAGGCCCCTCTCAGAGGGGCACTAAATATAAATGTTAGCATTCATTTATGTGCGGACATGCGTTGTTTTGTAAATCTTTAGGAATAATGAAAAGGGAGGAAATTCCAATAAAAAAGGTAGGCTGTATGCAGCAAAGTGAGTATCGCAAATACAATTTTCCCGGCAGCCCGGGTTCTTTTTTTCCCTGTAATCAGCTTGGTGCCATTCACGATCAATACCCACACGGCAATGAGTGCTGAAATGAGCGGCAGCGTACAAATTCCCCAGATATACCAGGCGGAATAGCCATACACCATCTGATTGTTACCATAGACGACCTGTACCCCGAGAAAAATCGTATTTAGTAACGCGATGTATGCCAGGTTGGACGAAATGTGATTATTCGTTTTGCGAATAGCTCTGATCACATATCTTATGATCCATATCAGTAGGGTTGTGACGAAAAATAAGGATGCGGCTGCATAGCTGACGAGTAGCGTCCAGGTACGGTGCCAAAGTGTCGTCTGCTTCATGGTCTTACTATCCGGGGCAATCATCATCCACGTACCCTTTTCCTGATACAGCAAAATTTTAAGCTGGCCCCCCTTTTCCACAAACAGCCCATCACCTGCTGCTTGAAAAACTTTGTCTGTTGCTTCATTCTGATCCGGGTATTTTCCTTTAACAATTAGCGTATGATCATCTTGAATATGAACGGTGTATTTAATGCTTCCCAGTATCCGAATCCATTTTCCCCACCCATGAACAGGAGTAGTATCCACCTGATATACGCCCTCGATCTCTGGCGAAAGCTTCACTTGCGTGACAGAACGAGCCAGTGACTGAGAAGCGGCCTGCGGCTTTGCGGGCAGCATTTGAGCTATCGTATTGATGACTTTTCCATGAAGCAGGGTGTCTGTGTCAGCTGAATTGATGGTCACAAAAATACCGATCTTTTGGGATGGAATCAGTACCATTTCGGAAATAAAATCATCAATTTCTCCAGTAGCCCACAACATGGGTACTCCCGTCTTCAGTTGACCACGGAAAAATCCGTAGCCCAAGCCATCCAGACGGGCATCCGCTGCAAATTGCTGTGCATGCATCACTTTTACCGTTTGTGGCTGGAGTACCGCTTTGCCCTCATACTCTCCTTGGTTTAAATGAGTGATCAGATAGTGGGAAAATTCGTTGGGTGTGACGTTCAACGCTCCTGCTCCCGGCAGATTGATATACGATAAGGGTTGTTTCACATAAGCTCCATGCTTCCACTGATACGATTGCGCCAGTTCTGGATGATTTAATGGCAACTCCAGTGTCGCGCTGGGCATATTCATCGGCTGGAATAGATGTGTACGAAAGTAATCATTCAGTCCCTGACCGGTTACTTGCTCCACGATATTACCGATCAGACCGAAGGCGACATTACTGTATTCATACTGAATTCCAGGTTTGCGGATAGGTGGCTGCTTTTGAAAATACGTGCTGAGATACTGTTCTGTAGGTAAAACGCCTGCGCGAGTTGAGCTGTTAATGTCGTATATCGCTTCATCTAATCCCGCAGTATGTGTCATAAGCTGATGCAGATTTAAAGGGATATTTTGGTATTGCGAAGCTTTATAGCTGTGGAGATAGCTGTTCACGTCTTCATTCAAATCAAGCTTGTTTTGCTCGACCAGTTGCATTGTGGCACTTGCACTAAATGATTTGGTTAGCGAGCCAACACGAACAATGGTCTTTGCCGGGTCGAATACCATTTTCCGCTCTAGGTCTGCATATCCATACCCTTTACTAAAAAGAATTTGGTCTTCCTGGGTCACAACGACGGCAGCGCCCGGAATATGCAATTTTTCCAATTCTGTACTCATGATATCGTCCACTGCTTTTTCCACTGAATTAGGTGTTATACTATCTGCTGCCCATGCTGAATTAATGAGCAGATTCCAAAGAAACAACGTTGTTAAGAATGCGGATAGGTAGCCAATACCTCTATTCTTCATATTGAAGTACCCTCCTTACCTATGAAGTTGATTTCATGATTTAAACCGTGCGGTGATTGCATAGCGGAGCAGATATTTACACTCCGTATGGGAGCCATCAGCATGGCGCTATGGAATCATCGCACTTCCCTCGCGGGAGTGCGCATGATAAAGCGAATCCTGATCGAATCGCGTAAGCAGAAGGCTTCTTACCTGTTCGATCAGGATTCATACATTACAGATAAAATTAGTAATTCCAGTTAGTTAAATCATCGACTGTAAGTTTTCAAGAATTATGATGGGCCAATCCTTGTGTCACGTCTTTGCCCATGTTCCGGGTTATCTTGTGTATTGTGGCACGGATACATTTTACATTTTCTTCGATAAATCCGGGTTCCAGCAGTTCATAATGATTACCAATCAAGCTATGCTCTTCATAGCTTCCTTGTGTAGCATCTTTCCATAAAAGTTTATTATCTCCTGTGCCCTTCACCGTTTCCGATCCAGCGGCAACAAAGCCATGAATATTCGCCTGAACATTTTCTGTGTTCACAAGCTGGTTGCCATACACCGCATAAGCGATCATTTTACGCTGGTATGTTTCATTCAACAGCTCACGATAGGATTCGGGAACCTGTTCCAGCATGGCATGAATTTCCTGCTCTGTTTCTTCATCTGTGAAAGGCAGAGCTTCTGCCCTTTTGACCGAATCGAGCATTAAAATATCGGATACAGTATGACCTTGACGCTCCAGTGTGCCGGCAACCTTATGCGCCAGATTCCCACCTATAGAATAACCAAGCAGCACATACGGACCTTGCGCCTGCGTGCTGATGATTAAATCAACATATCGTGCCAACATTGCCTGCTCATCCGTAACATCATCTACGAACTCTAATCCATACACAACTGCATCTTGGTCCAGTTGTTTTGCAAGCTCTGCGAACGACAGTCCGTATCCAAGCATAGGAGGAAAGCAGAAGATGGAAACCGGACCGTGTTCATTCAACCGAATGATTGGACTATCGACCTTGTAGTCCAGATCGGCTTTCAATAATGTGAGCGCCTGCTCTTCTATGGTCGGGAACTCCAGAACACTACGGATGGGCAGCTCAATATCTGTAGCAAGACGAACTTTGCGTATAAGCTCCAGTACTTTCAAGGAATGTCCACCCAACGTGAAAAAGTCATCGTGGATTCCCACTTGCGGGATTTCAAGCACCTCCTGCCAAATAGCTGCCAGCAACTGCTCCACATCGGTTCGTGGTGCGACATATTCTATCCCCGTGTGCAATGCTTTGTCCGGCACAGGTAAAGCTTTACGGTCAATTTTGCCGTTAGTCGTCAGCGGAAACCGATCCAGCTGTACAAAAGCGGACGGAATCATATAGCTCGGCAGACTGGCCGACATCACAGTTCGAAGCTCACGGATGGTCAGCTGTTCATCGGCAGTGAAGTAAGCACATAATTGCTGCTGACCTGCTCCATCCCGCAAAGCGATAACAACGCTATCCCGTACAGAAGGTACACTTGCCAGTCTCGTCTCCACCTCGCCCAGCTCAATCCGGTAACCGCGAATTTTAACCTGTTGATCAATCCGTCCAGCGTATTCCAGTATGCCGTCTTCACGCCAGCGAACAAGGTCCCCAGTACAGTACAGGCGATCTCCGTCCACCCACGGATTAGCAAGAAATCTCTCAGCCGTCAGTTCAGGGCGATTCAAATAACCACGCGCAACTCCGTCTCCACCAACAACCAGCTCACCCCAGGCTCCGACCGGTTGCAAGTTAAATGATGAGTCCACAACATACGCCGTCGAATTGCAAATGGGACGTCCGATTGGCACAGAATCCAGCTGTTCTTCCGTAATGTGATATGTCGTCGAAAAGGTTGTATTTTCCGTTGGTCCATAGCCATTAATGATGTTCATATGCGGATTATCGCGCAGGACCCGGTTAATATGGGGTGCAGACAAAACATCACCACCAACCAACAAATACTTCACATCACCAAAAAGTTTACTATCCTGCTGCGAAAGCTGATTAAATAATGGTGTGGTCAGCCACATCATGTTGACGTGATGATCCTGTATCGTCTCTTTCATCTTGGCTGCGTCCAAAAGATCATCCTTATGCAAGAGAACAAGCTGACCGCCGTTCAGCAGTGCACCCCAAATTTCAAATGTAGATACATCAAATACAAACGCACATGTCTGCAGCATTCGGGTTGATTCATCAAATGGGACATAATCCGTATTGCGGACGAGACGCACAACACTTCGGTGCTCAACTACGACACCCTTAGGCTTACCTGTTGAGCCTGAGGTATAAATGACATAAGCGGCATGATTACTCGCTCCATCTATACCCGGATTGGAAGCATCTGCACTGTACGACTTATCATCATTCAGATTGACAATCTGTCCGTCAAAATAGCACCGATCCAATAAATCCTGCTGAGCCAACAGGAGCTTGGCTCCTGAGTCCTCTAGCATATAACGGATACGATCCTCTGGATATTGAGGGTCTACCGGCACATACGCGCCTCCAGCCTTCAAAATAGCAAGGGTTCCGATAATCATATCCAACGAGCGCTCTGTCAAAATGCCCACAGGTTCATCAGGTTTAATCCCTGCATCCCGCAGTGTCCGCGCTAATCCATTGGCTGTCTCATTGAGCTCCCGATAGGTCAATGTTTGATGACCCAAAGCTACGGCAATATGATCTGGTGTGCGTTCTGCCTGCTCCTCAAACAGTTTATGAATCGTCTGATTGTCTGGATATGCAGAGGAAGTGTCATTAAACTCTCTAGTAATTTGCTGTTTTTCCGCCGCTGTAACCAGTTCCAGCTCTTCTACGCGAACATTTGGGTTAAGCAAAGTTTGCTCCAACAGGTTCACAAAATGTCCATGCAGACGCTCAATGTCTGTTTGATCATAATTTAACGCATTATACATAAAACGAATCTTCACGCATTCTCCCGGCATTACAACTACATTCAGATCATAGTTGGTCTGCTCAAGAGCTACCACGTTGGAAATCGGGGAAAGTTCCTGCCCATCAATTTCCATCTCCTCGACCTGCTCATCCACCGGATAATTTTCAAACACCATAATATGGTTAATTAAATCCTGTTTCTGGTCAGTCAATGCCTGAATTTCAAACAGTGGGTACGTATCATACGCATGAGAAGCCAGCGCCTGTTCCTGCGTTTTCTTCATAACTTCTGCAAAAGATTCCCCTGCCTCACTAAAGATGCGAACGGGAATGGTATTAATGAACAAGCCGATAATACCCTCGACTCCGATAATATCCGATGGGCGGCCTGAGACGACACTACCAAATACGACATCACGGTGGTTGTTATATTTTTGCAGCACAATTCCCCATACGGTTTGTAATAACGTATTCATGGTTACCTGATATCGCTTAGCCGTCTCCTCCACCCGGAGGGTAAGCTCACGCTCCAAAACCGTCACCCAATCACTAGCTGTATAGCCTCCACTCTTGCGGCCGGATTTTACAGCTGGTAGTGCTGTTTGCTGCTCATACCCGGATAAATAGCTGCTCCAGTAATCAGTTGCCGCCTTGCGATCCTGTGCTTCCAGCCATTCAATAAAGCGGCTGTACGGCACTGCCGGTGCCAGCTCCGGCACTCTGCCCTCCTGAAGTGCTGCATAGCTCTCAAACACTTCTTTATTTATTAGGGACAGACACCAGCCGTCCATGACGATATGATGGAAGCTCCACACAATATGGTAACTGTCTTCCCCGGTGCGCAAAATCGCTATACGCATCAGGACATCCCGACGCAGATCAAATCCCCTTGCTTTATCTTCCAACTTGAAGTTCTTCAGCCAAATGCCCCTTGTATCGCTATCCAACTCGCGTAAATCTTCATAATAGAAGCCACAATCCCGATTTCGGTAGACCACCTGCAACGGCTCCGTATCCCGGCCGAAATAAAAATGTGTACGTAGCACCTCATGTCGCCGAACCAGCATATTCAGACTTTCTGCAAAATTCCCGATGTCTATCCGACCCCGCATATCATAAGAAACCTGCTCAAAATACGCGTCATTCGCGGCTGCTTGACTATCAAGCTGGCTGTGAAACAACATCCCTTTCTGCATCGGGGTTAGTGCATATACATTGTCGATCTCACCCGCAGCGCCCATTTCAGATAACAGGCTGTCCAAGCCCTCCACACTCATTCCTTTATAGGAAATATCACTTGGGGTCAGCTCTGGGTGTTCTTTATGGGTGCAATGTGTCAAAATTTCGCGCAAGCTCGATTCCAGTAATCTCGCCAATCGCTCAATCGTCTCTGGTCGGTAGCTGGTACGGCTATAGCTAATTGTCAGCCCCAACTGACCTCCCGAAATGATGCCGCCAAAATCCAGTGTATATGTCCGAGCCATTGTCGGGCTAAGTGGCATCCCCCCCTCATATGGGGATGACTGCAAGTCGTTTCCTTTCATATCCTGATCGAACTGTCCCAAATAGTTAAAACTAATTTCAGGAGCTGTCGTAAATATGGCTGAAGGTCCCTCCGATGCCTGTGTCTGACTGTCGAATAAATATTTCAGTGCGCCGTAGCCGATCCCTTTTTGCGGGATACTGCGCAGTCCTTCCTTCACATGTTTGATTCGCTGCGAAAGAACAGTTTCTTCTGGCATATCGAGTAAAACAGGATATTGGCTTGTAAACCACCCTATCGTCCGGGTAATATCCACCTCTGATAAAATGGGTTCACGTCCATGTCCCTCTAGATTTATCAGGAAACGATCATTTCCGCTCCATGCCTGTAACGCCATTCCTACCGCAGTCAGCAACAGGTCATTAATTTCTGTACGGTAGGCACGATTGGCCTGCTTGAGCAGTTGCTCTGTCTCTGCATTTGTCCATAAAGCAGTAACCGACTCACTATCGCCAATCAATGGCTTATCGTGCTCGTTATGTCCGTAATCCTGCGGCAAAGGAGCCAGTTCCGCTTGTGCAAGCTCCTCCCAATACGCCCGCTCACGTTCCATGGCCGGACTGTTGGCATAGGCGTGCAGCTTTTCGGCCCACGTTTGGAACGAATCCGTCTTGTGAGGTAACTGAATCACCTGCTCACCCTTGGAGGCTTGCTCATAAGCTGTCGCCAAGTCCTCAAATAAGATGCGCCAGGACACTCCATCTACCACCAAATGATGAATTGCGACCAGCAGATGATCCCCATCCGGGCAACGGAACAGGCCGAGCCTCATCAACGGCCCTTCGCTTAGAGAAATACCTGATTGAATTTCATTGCATTTGGCTTCAATTATCTTCGCCAAGTTCCCTTCAATAGCATCACTGTTCCTATAGTCAAAGCACTCCAAATGGTACGGTTCGCCTTCATCTACACCTCGGTTCCATGCTGTATATCCGTTCTCCGACGACCGAAAAATCATACGCAATGCATCATGATGCGTTGTAATCTGATGGAGCGCCTGCCGAAGTGCCTGTTCGTCATAGCCTTCCTGTCGATAGAGCATGACCGATTGGTTGAAATAGTGTGGTTCATCTGTTGGCTGTTCAAAGAACCAGCGCTGAATCGGTGTAAGCACAACATTTCCGGTAACCTCGCCCTGCTCGGCTACTCGGTTAACTGGCTGAATATAAGTACTTAGATCCGCAATTGTCGGGTATTTAAACAAGTCCTTCATTTCCAGCTTGTATCCAGCCTGAAACAAGCGAGACGACACTTGAATGGCCTTGATGGAGTCGCCACCCAAATGGAAGAAGTTATCCTGTATCCCAACCTTCTGAATACCTAGGATGGCTCCCCATGCCGCAGCCAAAGCCTGTTGAACATCCGTTTCAGGTGCCACATAATCCATGCCTGTATCGAGATTATGCTCAGGCAGAGGTAGTGCCCTGCGGTCTACTTTGCCATTTAGCGTCAAAGGCAGTCTGGAAAGACGTACAAAGTAAGAAGGCACCATATAGCTCGGCAGATCCTGTGATAGAGCGTTACGTAAGTCGCTAGCGCTTAGTTCGCTGTCTGTTACAAAATAGGCACACAGCTGTTTTTGCCCGTGATCATCCTGTCGCACTATCACAACCGATTCCTTCACACCTGCAATCGTGGACAAACGGGTTTCAACTTCACCCAGTTCGATGCGATAGCCGCGAATTTTGACCTGCTCATCCATTCTTCCCTTGTACTCCAGTACGCCATCAGCACGCCAACGCACCAAATCCCCTGTACGATAGCAATATTCTCCAGGCCGGAATGGACTTTCAATAAACTTTTCTGCCGTAAGCACAGGCCGATTCAGATACCCGAGTGCCACGCCATCGCCACCGAGAAGGAGTTCGCCCCATGCCCCCACAGGCTGCAATTTTAACGAACGATTGACCACATAAACGGTGGAATGATCAATCGGACGCCCAATGGGAACACCTTGAGTTTGCGGTTCCATAATTTCATAGGTGGTGGAAAAGGTTGTGTTCTCCGTCGGCCCATAAACATTACTCAATCGAAGGTGCGGGTACTCCTTCAGCACGCGGTTAGCGTGTGGTACGGACATCACATCACCACCCACGAGCAATTCCTTCAGGGATGCAAACACTTCAATGTCTTGCTGTGAATGCTGATTAAATAAAGCCGTGGTCATGAACATGGTGTTAATCCGATACTTATTCATCGCCTGTTTGAACTTGGCAGCATCCAAAATAGTGTCATGATTTACTACATATAATTGGCCACCGTTCAGCAGCGTTCCCCAGATTTCAAATGTGGAGGCATCGAATACAACTGCACCCATTTGCAGCATACGCGTATTTTCGTCAAGCGTGGCGTAGCTAGTGCTCTTCACCAATCGTACGACATTACGGTGATTGACCATAACGCCTTTCGGCTTGCCTGTCGTACCAGAGGTGTATATGACATGCGAAAGATCTAAGGCAGATCCCCCATTTGAAATAGCATCTGATCCATGGGTATGAGTGTAGCCTTCAAATTCACTGCTCCATAGTTGTGCATCGCTCAAATCGATGACTGGAATACCTGGTTCAAAAGAAACCTGCTCACGTCGCTGTGACAGTAACAGCTCGGCACCGGAATCCTCTAGTAAATAACGGATGCGTTCTTCCGGATACTCGGGATCAATAGGAACGTAAGCCCCCCCTGCCTTCAAAATAGCCAGCATGCTCACGACCATTTCAATGGAACGCTCAGCCACTATCCCTACTCGCTGTATCTGAGTCCCGGACCCGTGCCGTATCCCATGGGAAGTAAGGAGGCATGCCAAACGATCGGAACGCTCATTCAGCTCGTGATAAGTGAGTTGTGTGTCCGCAAAGGTGATCGCTAGTCGATCTGGCGATTGTGCAACCTGTTCCTCGAATAGCACATGCATTAATTGATCCCGTGGATACGGAGAGTCTGCTGCTGTAGTGCTGAATTGCTTCACCAGCTGCTCTTTTTCTTGGATCGAAACCATTTCTATAGCCGCAAGAGCGATCTCCGGCTGTTCTATAACCACATTGATTAGCTGCTGTAAATGTACAGCCAGTCGTTCGATGGTTTCGCGTTTGTACAAACGGGTTCCGTATTGAAAACCGCAGGCAATTTGTTCCCCATCCTCCTGCGCGAACAGACTTAGATCAAATTTAGCCGTCGTTTGTTCACTCGGATAAGGTGCTAATTGCAGCTCTGCCAGCTGCTGCTCTGTTTGTTCCAGGTTTTGTAGAGCAAACATAGTATCAAATAACGGATTGCGGCTTAAATCTCGATCCACACCCAGCTTTTCTACCAGCTCTTCGAACGGATAATCCTGATGTTCAAAAGCCTTTAACGCGTTATCCTTGACCTCCAGCACATAATCGCGGAATGTTTTCCCGCCTTCCGGATAATTACGGATTGCCAGTGTATTGACGAACATACCGATCAGATTGCCAAGATCAGCATGAGGCCGTCCCGCGATTGGTGAACCGACAATGATATCCTCCTGCCCGCTGTATTGGCTAAGCAAAGCCGTATAGGCAGCCAACAGCACCATATATAAAGTCGATTCGGTCTGCATCGCAATGCTTTTTAATCCTTCGCTTTGCCGTTGATCGAGCGTAAATTCTAGTACATCCCCTTCAAAGCTTCTCACCGCCGGACGTGGATAATCAGTCGGAATATCCAGCACAGGCAGCTCTCCTGCAAAGGTATTGAGCCAGTAGTCTTCCTGTTCTTGATAGCGTTCACTTTGTTGCTGCTCCCGCTGCCAAGCAGCGTAGTCCTTATACTGAATACGCAGCGACGGAAGCGTATCCCCTGCATATAAGTGGATGAAGTCCTGAATCAATACATTTATAGAGGTGCCGTCAGAAATGATGTGATGCATATCCAACAGCAAAATATGATGCTCTGGACTAATTTCAATCAGACCAGCCCGGAACAGCGGAGCCTGCTCAAGATTGAATGGCTGGACAAAGCCATGCACCAGCTCATCTGTCTCCCTCTGGTCAGCTCCGGGGGCATGAATCAACTCCACGCGAAAAGAAACCTCGTTATGTACTCGCTGGACAGGTTCACCATTCATGGTCTCAAAGCTCGTTCGCAATGTTTCATGGCGGTCAATAAGCTGACGGAACGCATTATCCAGTGCCTTATGATCAAGTGAACCGATCAGTGTCAGGGCTCCGGGTATGTTATAGCTAATTCCCGCTCCATCAAGCTGATTGAGAATATACATCCGTTTTTGGGCCGAAGATACCGCATAAAATGGCTTATTCTCCGAAACAGGGATGGATTCATAGGTGGTTTGCTCCAGTGCTTCAATAACCTGCGCAAACTGTTCGATGGTTGGGTGCTGGAATAGATCCTTTAGCTGCACATTTTTATGCAATTGCTTATGGATGAGTGATATGACATGTGTCGCCCGCAGGGAATGTCCTCCTGCTTCAAAAAAGTTATCCTTAATGCCAATACGTTCAATTTCAAGCACTTCTTTCCAGATTATGACCAGTTGTGCTTGTAATTGATTTTGAGGAGGTACATATTCTGCGCCTGAGCTTATGCCTCCCTCGGGTCGCG
Organism: Paenibacillus polymyxa; assembly: GCF_015710975.1. Lineage (NCBI taxonomy): Bacteria > Bacillati > Bacillota > Bacilli > Caryophanales > Paenibacillaceae > Paenibacillus > Paenibacillus polymyxa. The sequence continues at coordinate 5,178,022 of NZ_CP049783.1, forward strand.
GCAACGCCCGGCGATCCACCTTGCCATTAGGTGTCAAGGGTAATTGTTCCAGCTGTACAAAATACGACGGCACCATATAACTTGGTAGCTCTCGGTTCAAAGCACTGCGAAGCTCACTTAACTGTACATCCGCATGGGTTACCACATAAGCGCAGAGCTGCTTTTGCCCCTGCTCATCCTCCCGTGCAATCACAACTGCTTCTCGGACTGCCTCCAGCTTCAACAGCTGCGCTTCCACCTCGCCCAATTCAATCCGATAGCCCCGGATTTTCACTTGTGCGTCGATCCGCCCTTTGTATTCCAGCGTTCCGTCCGCATTCCACCGCACCAGGTCCCCTGTTCGATAGCAGCGTTCGCCGTTACAAAACGGACTATCGATGAACTGTTCAGCCGTCAAGTCCGGACGGTTGCGGTATCCACGTGCCACCCCATCACCGCCCACTAGCAACTCACCCCATACCCCGACGGGCTGAAGCTGCATCGAACGGTCCACGACATATGCTGTCGAATTATGGATCGGTCTGCCAATTGGCACAGATTCCGATTGCACACCGTTGATCGCATGCACTGTGGAAAAGGTCGTATTTTCAGTTGGGCCATAGATATTACTGATTCGCAGGGACGGATGAGCCTTCAGCACCCGATTCATATGTGGTACGGACATCACATCACCGCCGACCAGCAGCTCCCGTATCCCCTCGAACAACGCCAGATCCTGCTGAGACAGCTGGTTAAAGAGCGGTGTGGTGAGAAACATCGTGGTAATGCTGTGGCTGCGTACAGCTTCCTTAAGCTTGAGCACGTCCAAAATGACATCCTGACTCACTAGCACAAGCTGTCCACCATTTAGCAACGCCCCCCAAATTTCAAAGGTGGACGCGTCAAAGACAACAGACCCAGTCTGCAAAATGCGCGTGTCCGCATCCAAACGTGCATAGTTTGCATGTTTCACCAAACGAACGACATTGCGATGTTCCACCATTACCCCTTTGGGCTGGCCTGTTGTTCCTGAGGTGTACATAATATAGGCCAAGCGATCAGCTGCGGTCGCCTTCGGTTGTTCTTCAGCTGCATAAACCTGCTGTATTGGTTTAGCTTGTTCTGATTGCGTATCTTCTGTTGGGATAGTTGTAGTAGAAGCAAGTTCGGGACTAGCAGAAATAGAATAGAGTGGGTTTAAGCAGTCCACATATCCCATATTACCCGTATCTGTACTCATCCCGTTATCATACGACAAAACGGAATTGCAGCGATCAGCATCATCTGTTTCATAGATCGCATCATCACTCAGGTCAAGTACTATTCCCTTAAAATCTGTGGGCCGATGCTCCATTTTTTGTACAAGCAGTATCTTGGTCTCGGAATCCTCCAGCAAATAACGCACGCGCTCGTCCGGGTAATCAGAGTCAATCGGAACATACACCCCGCCTGCTTTAAGAATCGCGAGCATGCCTACAATCATCTCAATTGAGCGCTCAGCTACAATGCCGACTGTCTGTTCGGTACGGATTCCCTGCTTACGTAAAAAATGAGCCAGTCGGTTGGCCTTTTCATTTAATTTTTCATAGGTTAGGCTATTGGGTCCAGACACTACTGCCACCTGCTGTGGTACCTGCTTCGCCTGTATCTCGAACAATTCATGAATGGAAGCATCACGTGGATAATCTACAGCTGTATCGTTGAAAGTATGAACCAGCTGCTCTACTTCTTGTTCTGACAGCACTTGTGCTGTGCAAATCTCCAACTCTGGCTGATGTAAAACAACGGTATACAGCCGTAATAGCTGCTCAACAAAGCGTTCAATCGTCATCTGGTCGTAACGGTCGCTACTGTATTTCACGTTTAGAGAAACTGCAGCATTTTCCCATTGAAATTGAAAATCTAGCTCAGATTGCACGTGATGTAGAAAATCAGAAATGTGAATATTTCGCAAGGAGGCCGTGGTGTGGATAAGAGGCTTGTCGTCCTTGTTACGTAGGATTTCAAGCCCCTCGGTATAGTTCCAAAAAGGAATATTTTGGTGTTCAATAGCTTCGCTGACAGAGGTTTTGATCTGAGACAGCAAGGTTTTGAAGGTCGTTGAAGAATCCAGCGTATTTTTCAATAAAAGCAGATGGTTGATTGGCTTGGTAGCACCGTTGCCAGACTTGGCTACTGGAATGCCCAGCAGCACACTTTCCTCACCTGTGTATTTATGCAATAAGCTCTCAACTCCAGCCAGCAGAACCATAAACACGGCCCATGGAGCTCCACCTGTTATAGATAATATTCTTTGGGAAATTTCAGATGGAAATGTGAGCGTGTACGTAAGAAAATTAGAACTCGTTGCAGCTGTATCCTTGGACACATGATTGGTGTATGGCAAGCAAGTGATATGATCCTCAGATTCCAGCTTATGACTCCAGTAGTTTTTTTCCTTCTCAAATAAGGCTTTCAATGACATCCCTCCTGCTTCATGGGGTCTGTACCCCTGTTGGAATGGTGCTTTGTTACGTAATTGAGCAATGTGTCGGAAAATTAATACTTTGCAGGCAAGGGCAGTCGGACAAGCCGCCGCCCTCTGCGCATGCAAAGTGAAATCATTTCTTTTTAGAAAACTGATTTAGAAAATAAAGTCGATGGAATCTGGCGAGAAGCCTTCCGGCTGCTCGCTCGAGTTCACCTGAATATCGCTTAATAGCAAATCTGGATTAGCTCCAACCTGGGACAGGATCGCTATCAAATCTCCGGTTAATCGTTCAATAGCATCTGCGCCAAACAGCTTTGTGCAATATTCGAAGGAACCCTTGATCTGCCCGTCTTCATCACTCATGGACAAGGTCAAATCGAATTTGGAAATACGATGCTCCTGAACATACGGACTAAAGGACAGTGTTTCAAGCTTCGCTTCCTGTGACTCCGTATTTTGCAGTACAAACATGGTGTCAAACAACGGATTACGGCTTGCATCCCGCGCTACATCCAGCTTTTCCACCAACTCCTCAAGCGGATAATCCTGATGCTCGAAGGCTTGTAGCGTACGTTCTCGGGCTTCCAGCAGGTAGCTGTGGAACGTTTGGTCGCCCTGCGGCTGGTGCCGGATGGCTAGTGTATTGACGAACATGCCGATCAGTGGCTCCAGTTCTGGCAACAAGCGGCCTGCTACCGGCGTACCGATGATCAAATCGTCCTGACCGCTGTATTTGGACAGCAGGACGGTATAGGCACTCAGTAGCACCATGTACAGCGTACTTCCGGTCTGTGCCGCGATTCGGCGCAGTTGCTCGGATACATTCGAGTCAACAGTAAAATCATACATTGCTCCCTCGAAGCTGCGAACAGCAGGTCTAGGGTAAGCAATCGGCAGCTCCAGTACAGGCAACTCTCCGGCTAAATGCTCCAGCCAGAACTGTTCCCGGCGTTGGTATGATTCACGCTGCATTTCCTGCTGCTGCCACACCGCATAGTCCTTGTACTGAATGGGCAGCGGCGCCAAGGCCTGTCCCTCGTACAATTGTCCCAGCTCCTGCACGATATTGTTAGACGACACACCGTCTGAAATAATATGGTGCATGTCGTACATCAGGAGGTGACGTTCGGGTCCGGTTTGAATGAGACGGACACGCAGCAGAGGTGCCTGCTGAAGATCGAAGCTGCGTACAAAAGACTCGATATAGGCTTCGGCTTCGGACTCATGGGCCTGCAGGCGCTCTACTGCAAACGCTACCTGATCGTAAACCCGCTGAACAACCTCGCCGTCCACCATTTCGAAGGAAGTTCGCAGCGTTTCATGGCGGGCTATTAACTGACGGAACGCATCCTCCAGTCGATCTGCCTGAAGCGGCCCCTCCACGACTAATACACCCGGCATATTGTAGCTGACCTCCCCACCGTCCAGATGGCTCAAAATATACAGTCGTTTTTGAGCCGAGGAAGCAGGATAGTAAGACTGTTTGGCAGCTGTAGGGATCACCGTATAGGTGTCTGTGCCCTGCGCGGTGATCAGCTGGGCTTGCTGCTCAATCGTAAAGTGCTGGAACACCTCACGCAGTGTAATTCGGCTGCCCAGTTCCTGATGGATTTTGGCCACCAGCGTCGTGGCCCGCAGGGAGTGTCCACCCACATCGAAGAATGAGTCGGTGACTCCTACGCTGGACAGCTTCAAGACATCCTGCCAGATTTGGGCTAGCTTGGCCTCCAGTGGCGTCCGCGGTGCCACATACTCCAGGCCTCCTTCAAGGCGTGCTTCCGGTGCTGGCAATGCCTTCCGGTCAATTTTCCCGTTTGGCGTCAGCGGGAAACGATCCAGCTGTACCACATACGTCGGGATCATGTAATCCGGCAGCTTCGGCTGCAGCGCATTCCGCAGTTCCGGTAGACTCAGCGACTCCGAAGCTACGATATAGGCACACAGATCCTTGTGTCCGTCCTCGTTTTCCCATGCTGTGACTACGGCTTTCTGAATGCCGTCCACGGTCAGCAGCTGTGCTTCCACCTCGCCCAGCTCGATCCGATACCCGCGAATTTTGACCTGATGGTCGATCCGGCCTAAATACTCGATACTGCCATCCGGCAGCCACCGTGCCAGGTCGCCTGTCCGGTACATCCGGTTTGCGTAAGTGCTGTCCGCTGGATCAGCGGCCGTCGCATCAGCAAACGGATTCGGGACAAACTTCTCAGCCGTCAGTTCCGGCAGGTTGAGGTATCCTCGTGCGATACCTGCCCCTCCGATATAGAGTTCACCCGCGATCCCTATCGGTACCAGCTGTTGTCGAGTGTTCAAGATGTACACAGCCTGGTTGGCTATCGGCGTTCCGATGGATACCGTGTGCTCCCCTTTTTCCAGCAGTACATTCAGCGACTCTACATCTTCAATCGTATAGGCGGTCGCATCTACGGTCGCTTCGGTCGGACCATACACGTTCGTAATGACCGGATGATACCCGGACCATTTGTGCAGGAACCCCTGTACCAGCTGCACGGATAAGGCTTCGCCCCCGATCAGGTAATGCTTCACATCCGGCGCTTCTGTCACGCTGACGCTTTCGTTCAAAATATGCAGATGCGCTGGTGTGCCGTCCGACAGATCAATCCGGTGCATGCGGTAGTAGGCGATCAAATGCTCTCCGCTCAGGCTGACGTCACGGGACACCACATGCAGGGTATGACCTAGCAGCAAGCTGGCAAAGATTTGCTTCACCGAAGCGTCAAATACAAATGCGGACAGCCATGCGATGTGAAGCGGCTGAGCATACCGACTGTACACTCGCTCATATAAAGCGTCTACCAGATTGCCGACACTGCCTTGCTCAATCATAACCCCTTTCGGCTGACCGGTTGTACCTGACGTGTAAATCATATAGGCCAGGTTATGCAGGCCGGCGACAGGGATCAGGTTGCTCGCATCCTGTGCTCCCCATTGAGCTTGAACGCCCTCATCGTCAAGGACTATAGCTTCTACTGTGGATGGCAAGCTCAGCGAGAGGTTGGCGGCTCTGCTGGTGATCACGACCTTGGCCCCACTGTCTTGAAGCATGTAGTCGATCCGTTCCTGTGGATACATCGTATCCATTGGCACATACGCGCCTCCGGCCTTCAGTACCCCCAGAATGCTCACCAGAAGATCCGCAGAACGTTCCAGCAGTACGCCTACCGGTTGATCTGCTTCAACACCTTTCGCCCGTAGCACACGGGCCAACCGGTTCGCCTGCTCATTCAGCTCAGCGTAGGTTAGCGTCATATTCCCAGATACAACGGCTATCCGCTCAGGGCTGTTTTTCGCTTGCTCTTCAAAACGCTCGCTGAGCGACAGACCTTGGAGTGTTCCACGCACGCTGTGCGCGTTCGGATCATTGAACACCTTCAGAATCTGTTCGGTTTCTTCGGTCGTAATCAGTTCCAGCTCACCCAGCTTCGCATCCGGGTTTGCCGCCACGGCTTCGGCTAAGCGAATAAAGTGACGTGTCATCCGTTCAACGGTTTCCCGTTGATACAACGCAGTTGCATATTGCAATCCGAACTGGATGCCTGCCTCTTCCTCTCTGGCTTCCAGCGTGAAGTCAAACTTCGCCGGTGTTTGCTCCAAGCCGTATGGACGGAAGCTCAGGTCTGCCAGTTGCAGCTCGCCTTCCTCCGTCGTTTGCAGGGTAAACATCGTATCGAACAGCGGATGGCGACTCATATCCCGCTTCACATTCAGCTTTTCCACCAATTCCTCAAATGGATAGTCCTGATGTTCGTAGGCTTGCAGGGCCCGAACCTTCACTTCTTCCACGTAGCTGCGGAAGGTATGTTCCGCTGTCGGATAGTTTCGCAATGCCAACGTACCGACGAACATGCCGAGGATTGGCTCCAAATCGGCATGCGGTCGTCCGGCAATCGGCGTGCCGACAACGATGTCCTCTTGGCCGCTGTATTGATGCAAGAGTGCGGTGTACGCCGCCAGCAGCACCATATACAGGGTAGAGCCTGTGTGCGCCGCCAGTTCCTTCAGGCGTTCGCTCACTTCGCGTCCCAGCCCAAACACCACGGTATCGCCTGCCGTACTTCGTATCGACGGACGTGCAAAGTCTGTCGGTAAATCCAGCACAGGCAGTTCCCCCCGGAAGGTGTCGAGCCAGTAGGCTTCCTGGCGCTGCATCCACTTCTGATGGACCTCGCTTTGTTGCCATACGGCATAGTCTTTGTACTGTATCCGCAGTGGCGGCAGCTTTTCACCGTCATACAAGCGGACAAATTCTTCAGTCAGTACCCCCATCGACACGCCATCCGAAACGATGTGGTGCATGTCGAGCATGAGTACATGCTGCGGTTCCTGCCCTGCTCCTGATACGCCTAGATCTACCAAGCCTACCCGCAGCAGCGGTGCGGCTTTGAGATTAAACGGACGGACAAAGCAACTCACCAGCTCTTGTACTTCCTTGTTGACCCTCGTGTCTGTGTCCGTAGTCGCACCCTCAGCTTGTACCTTCGTAAATTCGACCTCGAACGGTACGGTGTCCTCAATAGACTGCATTGGCTCGCTGTCCACCAGATCAAAGCGGGTACGCAAGGACGCATGACGGGCGATCAGTTGACGGAATACGTCCTCCACTCGCTTCACGTCCAGCGGACCGCTCACTTGCAGCACCGATGGCATGTTGTAGTTCACATCCTGCGGATCGAACTGATGCAACACATACAGTCGTTTTTGCGCCGAGGACAAGGGATAGAAGCTGCGCTCTTCCGTTACTGGAATGGACGCATATGTTACTTGATCCAGCTGTTCCAATACAACGGCCAGTTGTTCAATGGTTGGTGCTTCAAAAATACTGCGCAGGGGAAGCGGCTTGTTCAGTTCCTTGTGAATCTTCGAGGCCAGTGTGGTCGCCCGCAGCGAGTGTCCGCCAATCTCGAAGAAGTTTTCCTTCACACCGACCTGAGTGAGGCCTAGTACATCCTGCCAAATTTGCGCCAGCTTCACTTCCACCCACGTTCGCGGTGCGACATAGTCGGCTCCGGTTTGCAGGCTGCCTTCTGGTGCTGGCAGGGCCTTGCGGTCGATTTTACCGTTCGGTGTCAGCGGCATTTGCTCCAACTGTACCAAGAAAGAAGGCACCATGTAGTTTGGCAGCTCCTCACCCAGTAAACTGCGCAGTTCACCAGCGCTTACGTCTCTTTCAGCGACATAGTACGCCACCAGTTGATTTTGTCCCTGCTCGTCCGCTTGGGCCAGGACGATGACCTCTTGTACGTCCTCCACTTTCAATATTTGTGCCTCGACTTCGCCCAGCTCAATCCGGTAACCCCGGATCTTTACTTGATGGTCAATCCGGCCCAAGTATTCGATGTTTCCGTCTGGCATCCATCTTGCCAAGTCGCCTGTGCGGTACATCCGCTCATACCCGGCTTCGCCAGCCGCAAACGGATTCGGTACAAATTTCTCCGCCGTCAGCTCTGGACGATCCAGGTAACCACGTGCCAGACCCGGACCAGACACGCACAGCTCACCCGCTACGCCTATCGGAGCCAAATGCCCGTGTACATCTACCATGTATACCCGATGATTCGGCACAGGACGTCCAATGGAAATCAGCTGTCCTGCTCTCTCATCCTTGGATACCGGCCAGATGGATGTCGCTACCGAGTTTTCAGTTGGACCATAGCCATTGTAGTACGCCACCTGATCCTTCCACTTGTATACCAGCTCTGTTGAAGCGGCTGAACCCGCAGTGACCAGAATACGCAGATTTGGCATCCGCTGCGGCTCCAGATACACCGCATAGGTAGGCGGCAATGCTGCCACCGTGATGTGGTGATCCGCCATATATTGTTCAAACCGTTCGTAGTCCAAAATCGTCTCTGACGTTGGCACGTACAACGTGGCTCCGCAGAATAGAGCTTGGAAGATTTCCCAGCAAGCCGCATCAAACGAGTAGCTGGCGAACAGCAACATATGATCTGAGGTACTGATCTCGAATTCCTGATCAAAATACGTTTTCAGATTGCATAGCCCGTGATGCTCCAGCATAACACCCTTCGGCTGCCCCGTTGTCCCCGATGTATAGATCACATACGCCAGATCGTTCGGACCGGACAACGGCTCCAGGTTAGAACCATCCTCGTGATACACACTTTCTGCCCCATTCAGCACCAGCATGTGACCGTCGAAAGCTACTTTGTCCACCAGATGACCTTGAGTTAATAACAGCTTCGCTCCCGAGTCATCCAGCATATAGCGGATACGCTCTTCCGGATAGGTTGGATCGATAGGTACATATGCTCCTCCGGCTTTCAAAATGCCTAACATACCCACGATCATGTCTATCGAGCGTTCGGTCATCAGACCCACCAGCCGATCTTTTGTCACACCTTGACTGCGCAAGGTACGAGCCAGACGATTCGCGCGTTCATTCAGCTCGCGATAAGTCAACTGCTCTCCTTCGAAGTACAACGCTGGCTGCTCTGGTGTGTGCGCCGTTTGTGTCTCAAACAGACCATGGATCGTTTGCTCGCTTGGATACTCGGCGGCTGTATCTCCCCATACGCTGAGAATTTGCTCGCGTTCCTGCTCGCTTAACACATCCAGTTCCTGCACCCGAATGTCCGGATTCGCTACCACTTGTTCCAGTAGCTGTATTAAATGGCCCTGAGTCCGTTCCACGACTTCCCGATCAAATAACTTCGTATTGTACTCAAATCGGATTTTCATCGCTTCCTGCGGCATGACGACCAGATTGAAATCATAGTTCGTTTGTTCAATCATACCTGCATTGCTGATTACAAAATCCGACGCTGCACCTTCGCCAAGCTGCTCGACCTGCTCCTCCACCGGATAGTTTTCAAACACGATAATGTGGTTGATCAGCTCTTGCTTTTGCTCGGTCAAGGCTTGAATTTCATACAGCGGATACGTTTCATAATCTTGAGAAGCCAGCGCCTGCTGCTGATTCGTTCTAATCAGGTCGGCAAAGGTGTCCTCAGCTCCACTACGGATACGTACGGGAATGGTGTTAATGAACAAGCCCACCATATTTTCGATCCCCGGAATATCAGCCGGACGACCCGACACGACACCGCCAAATATAGCATCATCACTACCGTTGTACTTTTGAAGCAGTAAGCCCCAGGCTGTTTGCAGTAATGTATTCGGGGTCACGTGGTACTGCTTGGCTACCATTTCCATGCGCCCTGTCAAATCCTTACCTAGATCGCACAACACATGCTCAAATTGTGCACCGTCCGCTTTTGCGCCGACTTTTCCGGTTGGAATCGACGTTTGTTGATCATAGCCCAGCAAATAATCTTTCCAGTATGAGGCTGCTGCTTCTACATCCTGGGCTTCAAGCCACTCAATATACTGACTGTATGGAGTCACCGGGGCGAGCTTTGGTTCTCTATGTTCTACGGCTGCAAAATAAGCCTCAAACACCTCATCCGTTACCAACGCCACACACCAGCCGTCCATTAGGATGTGATGAGAGCTCCACACAAAGTAATAATCCTCATCACCTGTCCGTAAAATCGCCACGCGCATCAACGCATCCCGGGACAAATCGAATCCGGCTGCCTTGTCCTGGCGAATAAATTCCTGCACATACGCGTCACGTTCCTGATCATCCAAATGACGCAAATCTTCATAGCTGAAACCAACATCCTTGCGCCGGAAAATCACCTGCACGGGCTCATCCTGCCAGCCGCTAATGAAATTAGCTCTAAAGATCTCATGCCGCTGCGCCAAATGATTCAAGCTATCTTGGAAAATATCTGCCTGGAAGCGTCCACGCAAGTCAAAGGTCGTTTGTTCAAAATAAGCCCCTGACGCTGCATCCATCAGGCTATGGAACAACATGCCTTTTTGCATCGGTGTCAAGGCATATACATTTTCCAGTTCCCCGATGTCACGAGTCCGCTCTACTAACTGATCCAGCTCGGCCAAGGTTACAGGTTTAAGCATCACATCGCTTGGCGTCAGCTCCTGCTGTTTGCGACCCGCGCAATGTGCGATGATGTCCTGCAGGCTGGTTCTGAGCGCTTCGGCTAGCTGTTCCATCGTTTCCTTGCGATATTCCTGATGGCTGTAGCTGATCGTCAATTGCAATTGACCTTCTGAAATCAGTCCGTTCAAATCCAGCGTGTGCGATCTGGCTGCATGTGCGCTCAGCTCGGCACCGCTAGCGTAAGGAGACACGCCAATGGATTGATTTTGCATATCCTGATCAAATTGTCCCAAATAGTTAAAGCTGATTTCAGGTTCGGTTACAAAACGCTCTTGCTCACATGCTGCGGACAGGTATCTCAGCATACCGTAGCCAATACCCTTTTGCGGAATCCGGCGTAGCCCTTCTTTCACCTGTTTGATGCGCTGTGAAAGGTCTTGGCTCACACTCATATCCAGCACAACCGGGAATTGGGTCGTAAACCAGCCTACCGTGCGCGTAATATCCAGCTCGGGCAGAATGGATTCCCGTCCATGGCCTTCCAGGTTGACGAGCACTCGTTCAATCCCCGCCCAGCGATGAATAGCCAGGCCGAGTGCGGTCAGCAGCAAATCATTCATATCCGTGTTGTAGGCACGATGTGCTTGTTTTAACAGCTGCTCCGTTTCCTGAGCTGTCCACGTGACTGTCATGAGCTCGCTGTCTTTATTCAAGGAATGAAAAGGGGATTCGTCTTTTGGAAGCGGCTCATACACACCTTGTTCTACTTCTTGCCAGAAGGCGAGCTCTGCTGCCATTTCTGGGCCGTTCGCATAGTGAGACTGTCCCTCAGCCCAGGTACGGAACGAATCCGTTTTGTGCGGAAGACGAGTCGGTTGTCCGTTCAATGCTTGTTCGTAGGCTGTCGTAAGATCCTCGAACAAAATGCGCCAAGAAACGGTATCTACTACTAAGTGATGAATAGCTATCAGCAAATGATCTCCATCTGGGCAATGGAACAGCCCCAGCTTCATCAGCGGTCCTTCGCTTAAATGAATCCCCGCCTGAATTTCATTCGCTTTGGCCTCAATCGCCGCAGACACTTCCGACTCCTTCCTGAAGTCTGCCTGATCCAGCGTATACAGCTCACCCTCACCCACCGCGCGATTCCAAGCTTCATACCCGTGTTCGGTAGGACGGAAAACGATCCGCAGTGCATCGTGATGACTAACCATTTGATCCATCGCTGTGCGCAGTGCCGCTTCATCAAAACCATCCTTGCTATGCAGCATGATGGACTGGTTGTGATGATGAGCATCCGCCAGGTTTTGCTCCAAGAACCAGTGTTGAACGGGTGTCAGCTTCACCGCGCCCACCACTTCGCTTTGATCCGCCAATCGGGTAACGGATTGGACTTTCGGCGCCAATGCAGACACCGTTGGATGGCTGAACAGGTCTTTCATCTCCAGTCGATAACCTGCTTGTAGCAAGCGGGACGATACTTGCAGCGCTTTGATCGAATCGCCGCCCAGCTCGAAGAAGTTATCCTGCGTGCCTACGGCCTCCACGCCGAGCACTCCGGCCCATACCGTAGCCAATACTTGCTCCACCTTCGTACGTGGGGCCACATAGGCGACTCCGGTATGAATGCTGCCTTCCGGTTCCGGCAAGGCCTTACGGTCAATTTTGCCGTTGCTGGTCAGCGGGATCGTCTCCAGTCGCATCAGCCGTGCTGGCACCATGTGCGCTGGCAGTCCGGCTTCCAGCGCGGCCTGTACTTCCTCGATCCGCAGCTCGGTTTCTCCCGTGATGTATCCGCACAAATACTTGTGTCCACGCTCGTCCGTCCGGTCGATGACTACGGCTTGACGCACACCCGGCACCCGCTGAATCGCCGTTTCAATCTCGCCCAGCTCGATCCGATAGCCCCGGATTTTGACTTGATAGTCCATCCGGCCGATAAAGTCTACATTGCCGTCCGGCATCCACCGCGCCAAGTCGCCGGTGCGATACAAACGTTCACCCGGTACGTACGGGTTCGCTACGAATTTCTCGGCTGTCAGGTCCGCACGGTTCAGGTACCCCCGTGCGACCCCGATGCCGCCGATGCACAACTCGCCCAGTACACCGATCGGTACCGGATTCAGCTGGCTGTCTACGATGTAGAAGCGTGCGTTCAGCCACGCCTGTCCAATCGGCACATTCCCGCTGCTTGGCAGTTTCGACAGCTCTTCATCGTAGAAGCTGGAGTCAATCGCCGCTTCCGTGACGCCATAGCTGTTGATGATACGGATATCTGCGCCAAACCGTTCTTGCAGCACTCGGTAGTCCGTCACGCTGCAGCTATCCGAGCTCGTAATCAGCAGCTCCAGACTGCTCATGTCCAGCCCGTGTTCATGCACATGCTGCATAAACGGTACGATCAAGGCTGGAGTCGATTCGAACACGGTAATCTGATAATCGCGAATCCAGCCGTACAGACGGCTTGGATCAATCCGATCCTCTTTCGGACAGATGACCATCGTGCCGCCGTTATAAAGCGTCCGTGCAATATCGCCGACGAACACGTCGAAGGAGAAGCTGGCCAGTTGCAGCAGTCGGACCGGGAACTGGTTCAGACGGTAATCCCGGCGATACGCCGCAGCCGTATTGACCAAGCTGCGATGCTCGATCATGACGCCCTTCGGACGTCCCGTTGTCCCGGACGTATAGATCACATATGCCAGATCGTGCGGCTCGTTGATGTGATCGACGTCTGTGACATCTCCGGTATACAGCGACTCATCGTCTAATGCTAGTACAGTGTGCAGACGCAGCCCTGTTGCCAGCTCGGATGCTGCTTCGCGGCCAGACTTCGAATCTGATTTCAAGCTTACGCCTTCATTCAGGCGGTCTCTTTCCATCGTTTCAGCACTAACCGCTGTTTCCAACTCACCCTCGGTCTTTCCTTCGCCCAGAGCCCCTTGGCTTTCATTCAGCCATGCTTGCGTGCGCTCCTGCAAACTGGTTTGGGTCAACAGCACCGTCGCACCGCTGTCCTCCAGCATGAAACGAATGCGCTCGGACGGATAGTCTGCATCCAGCGGCACATAGGCGCCTCCAGCCTTCCATACCGCTAGTACGCCGACCAGCATGTCTACCGAGCGTTCACTCCAAATGCCGACAATGGATTCGCGTCCAATGCCTTCTTTTCGCAGTCTGCGCGTCAATTGGTTCGCACGCTCGTTCAGCTGGCGGTACGTAAGCTGCTGCTCCTCGTACACCACCGCCACATGATCTGGCACAAGCTGTGCCTGTTCTTCCACATAAGCATGGAATAAGACTTCTGCTTCAGCCGCAATCTCCGATACGCCTACATCTCCAAAACCGTAGAGGATTTGTGCCTTCTCCTCGACAGTTACCATATCCAGAGCTGCCAGTGGCTGCTGTGGATGAAGTGTAATGGCACGTACGAGTTCGGTAAAATGCTGTGCAAAGCGTGCAATGGTCTCCGGCTTGTACAGCGCCGTGCTGTATTCCAGACTGCACAGAATGCCTTCTGGCTGCTCTACGGCATCCAAGGTCAGATCAAATTTGGACGTAGGATTGTCCGTCGGATACGGCTTGAAGGTCAGACCTTCCAGCTCGAACTCCTGCTGCTCAAATGTTTTCAGCTCAAACATCGTGTCAAACAGCGCATTCCGGCTCGTATCCCGCGTTAAATTCAGCTTTTCAACCAGCTCTTCAAACGGATATTCCTGATGCTCATACGCACGGAGCGCATGCTCTTTGACCTCTTGCAGGTAATCCAGGAACGTTTTGTCGCCACACGGATAATTGCGAATCGCCAACGTGTTGAGGAATACGCCTACCAGGCTCCCCAGTTCCGCATGTGGTCTTCCGGCAATCGGCGTGCCGACGATGATATCCTCTTGACCCGTGTATTTATGCAAGAGCGTGCTATACGCTGCCAGCAACACCATGTACAAGGTAGAGCCAGTTTGCGCGGCCAGCTGCTTCAGCTGCTCGCTGTCCTCCATACGGATCGCAAACTCAAATCGAGTTCCTTCCAGACGCTGTACAGCAGGTCTTGTAAAATCCGTTGGCATATCCAGCGCCGGGATTTCACCAGACATGGTTTTCAGCCAATAGCTTTCTTGCTCACGAAGGCGTTCACTTTGCATATCTGCATGCTGCCAAACCGCATAGTCCTTGTACTGAATCCGCAGTGGCGGCAGTTCCTGGCCTTCATACAATTGAGAGAACTCCTGCACGATAATGCCTTCCGTCACGCCATCCGAAATAATATGGTGCATGTCATAGAGCATGACGTGACGCCCCGGTCCATTTTCGATCAACTGAACCCGCAGCAATGGGGCTTGTGCGAGATCAAATGCACGTACAAAGTCCTGTGCGTACTGCGGTGTCTCTTCTTCACTTGCCTGTACATACTCCACGCTGAATGGGGCGCTGGATTCAATCCGCTGAATCACCTCACCATCCACCATCTCGAATCGGGTTCGGAGGGCCTCATGACGGGCAATCAGCTGGCGGAAGGCTTGTTCCAGTCTTTTTTTATCCAAGGAACCTTCGATAATCAAAGCTCCTGGCATGTTGTAGCTAACCTCTCCACCTTCCAGGTGACTCAGAACGTACATCCGTTTTTGTGCCGAAGAAACGGGGTAATATTCGCGCTCCTCTGCCACAGGTATGGATACATACGTTTGCTGGGTCTGATCTTCACCCATCACCTGTACCAATTGCTCAATCGTCGGATATTGGAAAATATCTCGCAAGGCCAGCTTGTGATTCAGCTCCTGATGAATTTTCGCCATCAGGGTAGTAGCGCGCAGCGAATGTCCTCCCACTTCAAAGAAGTTATCCTGGATGCCTATTTGGTGATGATTCAGAACGCTTTTCCAAATACGGACCAGCTGCTCTTCCAGCTCTGTGCGCGGCGCCACGTACTTCGTGCCTCCTTCGAGACGTGTTTCTGGCGCTGGCAACGCTTTGCGATCAATTTTTCCGTTTGGTGTCAGCGGGAATTGATCCAGGGGTACGACATACGTCGGGATCATATAGCTCGGCAGTTTAGGCTGCAGTGTGCTGCGTAGCTCCGGCAAATTCAGCGCCTCCGAGGCTACAACATACGCGCACAGATCCTTGTCTCCGTCTTCGTTTTCCCAGGCGGTGACGATCGCTTTCTCAATGCCAGTCACAGTCAGCAGCTGCGCTTCCACCTCACCCAGTTCAATCCGGAAGCCCCGGATTTTGACCTGATCATCCATCCGGCCGATAAAGTCTACATGGCCGTCCGGCATCCACCGCGCCAAGTCGCCGGTACGATACAGTCGTTCACCCGGCACGTACGGGTTCGCTACGAATTTCTCCGCCGTCAGGTCCGTACGGTTCAGGTACCCCCGTGCCACACCAGCACCGCCGATGCACAGCTCACCCAATACGCCAATCGGCACTGGATTCAGCTGACTATCCACGATGTAGAAGCGTGCGTTCAGCCACGCCTGACCAATCGGCACATTACCACTGCCTGGCAGCTTCGACAGTTCTTCGTCATAGAAGCTGGAGTCAATCGCCGCTTCCGTAACACCGTAGCTGTTGATGATGCGGATCTCCGTGCCAAACCGCTCCTGCAGCACCCGATAATCCGTCACACTGCAGCTATCCGAGCTCGTGATGAGCAGCTCTAGACTACTCATATCTAGTACGTGTTCATGCACATGCTGCATAAATGGTACGATCAAAGCCGGTGTGGATTCGAACACCGTAATTTGATAATCACGAATCCATCCGTGGAGACGGCTGAAATCAATCCGGTCGTCTTTCGGACAGATGACCATTGTTCCCCCGTTATAGAGTGTCCGCGCAATATCGCCGACGAACACGTCGAAGGAGAAGCTGGCCAGTTGTAGCAGTCGTACCGGGAATTCGCTCAGGCGGTAATCCCGACGATAGGCCGCAGCGGTATTCACCAAGCTGCGATGTTCGATCATGACACCTTTTGGACGTCCGGTTGTCCCCGACGTGTAGATCACATACGCCAGATCCTGCGGTTCGTTAATATGATCGACGTCTGTAGTATCTCCGGTGTACAGTGACTCATTGTCCAATGCCAGTACGGTGTGCAGACGCAGCCCTGTTGCTGGCTCGGATGCTGCTTCGCGGTCAGGTGGCGAATCTGATTTCAAGCCTAAGCCTTCATTCAGGTTGTCCCTTTCCATCGTTTCAGCGCTAACCGCCGTCTCCAGCTCACCCTTAGCATTTTCATCGCCCAAAGCCCATTGGCTTTCATTCAGCCATGCTTGTGCGCGCTCCAGCAGGTCGGTTTGAGTTAACAGTACCGTCGCACCGCTGTCCTCCAGCATGAAACGAATCCGTTCGGATGGATAGTCTGCATCCAGCGGCACATAGGCGCCTCCAGCCTTCCACACCGCTAGTACGCCGACCAGCATGTCTACCGAGCGTTCACTCAAAATGCCGACAATGGATTCGCGTCCGATGCCTTCCTTTCGCAATTTACGCGCCAATTGGTTCGCACGCTCGTTCAGTTTGCGGTACGTCAGCTGTTGCTCCTCGTACACCACCGCCACGTGATCTGGTACAAGCTGGGCTTGTTCTTCCACAAAGGCATGGAACAGGGCTCCTGCTTCAACAGCATCAGCACCTAATACCCCACATTTCCAAATCCATCGATGAGTTGCTCTTTTTCCTCGGCGGTTACCATATTCAAAACTGCCAGGGGCTGCTGTGGATGATAGGCAATAGCTCGAACGATTTCCGCAAAATGCTGTGCCAATCGCGTCATGGTCTCCGGCTTGTACAGCGCCGTGCTGTATTCCAGACTGCACAGAATACCTTCTGGCTGCTCTATGGCCTCCAAGCTCAGATCAAACTTGGCCGTATGATTGTCCAGTGGATAGGAGCTCAAGGTCAGACCTTCCAGCTCGAACTCCTGCTGCTCCATTGTTTTCAGCTCAAACATCGTGTCAAACAGCGCATTCCGGCTCGTATCCCGCGTTACATTCAGTTTTTCAACCAGTTCTTCAAACGGATAGTCCTGATGCTCATACGCACGGAGCGCATGCTCTTTGACCTCCTGCAGATAATCCAGGAACGATTTGTCGCTGGACGGATAATTGCGGATCGCCAGCGTGTTAATGAACACACCCACCAGATTACTGAGCTCCGCATGCGGTCGTCCGGCAATCGGCGTGCCAACGACGATGTCCTCTTGAGCTGTGTATTTGTGTAAGAGCGTAGTGTACGCCGCCAACAACACCATATACAGAGTAGCGCCGGTTTGTGCCGCCAGTTCTTTCAGGCGTTCACTAACCTCACACTCTAGTACAAATTCGATCGTATCCCCTGCCGTACTCTGCACCGCTGGGCGGGCAAAGTCAGTAGAGAGATCCAGTACAGGTAGTTCACCTTGGAAGGTGTCAAGCCAGTACGCTTCCTGACGCTGCATCCATTCCTGGTGGGCTTCGCTTTGCTGCCATACGGCATAATCCTTGTACTGAATCCGCAATGGCGCTAGCTCTTCACCGCCATACAAGCGGACAAACTCGTCGGTCAGGACCTCCATGGATACCCCATCCGAGACGATATGGTGCATGTCAAGCATAAGCAGATGTTGAGCTTCCTGCTCTACTCCCTGAGCGCCCAGATCCACCAAGCCTACCCGCAGCAGCGGCGCAGCTTTGAGATCAAACGGACGAACAAAGCTCCGTACCCGCTGTTGCGCTTCTATGTTGACTCTTGTGTACGTATCTGTAGTTGTGTCCTGATCTGTGTCCGCAGTCGCACCCTCTGCCTGTACCTTCGTATATTCCACCTCGAACGACACAGTGTCCTCAATCCATTGCATTGGCTCGCTGTCGATTAGCTCAAAGCGAGTACGCAAGGTCGCATGGCGGGCAATCAGTTGACGGA
Source organism: Paenibacillus polymyxa (assembly GCF_015710975.1). NCBI lineage: Bacteria > Bacillati > Bacillota > Bacilli > Caryophanales > Paenibacillaceae > Paenibacillus > Paenibacillus polymyxa. The sequence continues at coordinate 5,196,327 of NZ_CP049783.1, forward strand.
ATACGTTCTCTACTCGTTTCACATTCAGCGGACCGCTCACTTGCAGCACCGACGGCATGTTGTAATTCACATCCTGCGGGTCGAACTGATGCAGCACATACAGTCGCTTTTGTGCCGAGGACAGTGGGTAGAAACTACGCTCCTCCGTCACCGGAATGGACGCATACGCCACCTGATCCAGACCTTCCAGAACAGCTGTCAGTTGTTCAATCGTTGGGGCTTCAAAAATACTGCGCAGAGGAAGCGGCTTGTTCAGCTCTTGGTGAATCTTCGAGGCCAGTGTCGTCGCCCGCAGCGAATGTCCGCCCATCTCAAAGAAGTTTTCCTTTACGCCGACCTGCGCCAGGCCCAGCACATCCTGCCAGATTTGCGCCAGCTTCACTTCCACCCACGTCCGCGGTGCGACATAATCGGCTCCACTTTGCAGGCTGCCTTCCGGTGCTGGCAGGGCCTTGCGGTCAATTTTGCCATTGGGACTCAGCGGCATTTGCTCCAGCTGTACAAAATACGATGGCACCATGTAGCTTGGCAGCTCTCGGCCCAGCTCACTTCTCAGCTCGCTAGCACGGATTTCTTGCCCCGCGACATAGTAGGCCACCATTTGTTTTTGGCCCGTTTCATCCGCACGAGCCATGACAACCGCTTCTCGTACCGATTCCACTTGGAGTAGCTGCGTTTCGACCTCGCCCAGCTCAATCCGGTACCCACGGATTTTCACCTGATGGTCAATCCGGCCCAGATATTCAATGTTGCCGTCCGGCATCCATCTCGCCAAATCACCAGTGCGGTACATCCGTTCGTCTCCTGCTTCCCCGCCAGCAAACGGATCTTTCACAAATTTCTCGGCCGTCAGTTCCGGACGGTTCAGATAGCCTCGGGCTACGCCGACACCGCTGATGCACAGTTCCCCTGCAACCCCAATCGGCTGCAATTGCTCCGTGCCTTCCTTCACGATGTACAGACGGATATTTTGAATCGGTTTTCCGATCGGAATCGCTGCATATTCCTCATCCGGCTCGCAATCGAAGTACGATACGTCCACCGTTGCTTCGGTTGGGCCATACAGGTTGACTAGCTTCGCTCCGGCCAGGCTCGATACGAGCCGCTGGAACCGGGCCACATGCTGTGGCGGCAACGCTTCACCACTGGCAAAGACATGGCGCAGCGTGCCCAGCTTCGCTTGTATTACTTCCCGTGGCTGCTGCTCCACATACTCCAGAAATGCATGCAGCATGGCGGGTACAAAGTGCATCGTGCTCACACCGTCGCGGGCAATTGTGTCGACGATGTCTTCCGGGTTCTTTTCCCCGCCCACGGGCAGCAAGCTCACCTTCGAGCCGACCATCGACCACCAGAACAGCTCCCACACCGACACATCGAAGGTGAAGGCGGTCTTTTGCAAGATCGTATCTTCTGCACTTAGGCCATAGCGATTATGCATCCACAAAATCCGGTTCAGCACGGAATGGTGCTCCACCATCACGCCCTTCGGTTTTCCCGTAGAGCCAGAGGTGTAGATGACATAGGCGACATGGCGCGGTCCAGCTAGGGGCTCCAGATTCGAGTCATCCTCGTGATAAATATCCTTGCCATCCTGCTCCTGACGATCCAGCACCAGCACCTGGCCGTCGAAACTCAGCGACACTTGCTCCGTCAGATGTGATTGTGTCAGCACCAGCTTCGCTCCCGAATCCTCCAGCATAAAGCGGATACGATCGGCCGGATATTCCGGATCAATCGGCACATAGGCTCCGCCGGCCTTCAAGATCGCGTAGATGCCTACGATCATGTCCAGTGAACGGTGGACCAGAATACCCACGGGCTGATCCGGCTGAACCCCTTGCGCACGCAAGGTCCGGGCGAGACGGTTCGCTCGCTCGTTTAGCTCCGCGTAGGTCAACGACTCTGCACCACACAGTACTGCCACTTGCTCCGGTGTATTCGCTACCTGCTGCTCAAACAGACTGCTTAGCGTCTGATCCTGCGGATAGGCTGCCGCCGTATCTCCCCACACCTGAACGATCTGTGCCTGCTCTTCCGCTGTCACTAGTTCCAGCTCATTCACACGGATATGCGGATTGTCAATAATTTGCTCGATGACATGCAGTACATGTCCCTGCATCCGCTCGATCGTAGCCCGATCGTACACATTCGCGTTGTATCTGAACATGATCCGGAAGGTTTCATCTGGCATCACAATCAAGTCCAGATCATAGTTCGTTTGCTCGACAACCTCTACATTCGTAATGTCAAACGCGGATGGACGAACTTCACCCAGCTGCTCGACTTGCTCCTCGACCGGATAGTTCTCAAACACCATAATGTGGTTAATTAGATGCTGCTTCTGCTCGGTCAGCGCCTGTATTTCATACAGCGGGAAGCTGTCATATACGCCTGAAGCCAGCGCTTGCTCCTGCGTTTTGCGCATGATGTCCACAAACGTGGCATTTCGCTCACTTTGAATCCGCACTGGGATGGTATTAATGAACAGGCCGATCATATGCTCTACACCCGGAATATCCGTCGGACGTCCAGATACGACACTACCGAATACAACATCCTCGTTGTTATTATATTGCTGCAAAATAAGGCCCCACACGCTCTGCATCAGCGTATTGATCGTGACTTGCTGCTGCTTCGCAATCCGGTACATAGCTTCGCTCCACGTTGGTTCCAGCTCTACCGTTATTTTTTCAGAAACATATTTGCTGGTATCGCTTGTTGTCGTAGACAGAACACTTTCGCTGCTATCCGCCACTTGGTCTTTCAATGAAGTATCCGCTCCAGGTAACAACGTCTGCTGTTCAAAACCAGCCAAATAACTGCTCCAATACTCTTTTGCCGCACGTTCATCTTGGCGCTCTAGCCATTCGATATATTGGCCATACGGTGTGATCGGAGCAAGCTCCGGCTGTTTCTGCTCCAGCAGCGCAAAATACGTACCAAACACCTCGCCCGTAACGAGCGACAAGCACCAGCCGTCCATGACAATGTGATGGAAGCTCCAGACCAAGTGATACGTTTCTTCATCGGTCTGCAATATCTGTACGCGCATCAGCGCATCCGTACCGAGATTGAAGCCTCTCGCCTGATCCTCCTGCTTAAACGCCTGGATATATGCCTGTTGCTCCGCTTTCGGCATGGTGCGAATATCCTTGAAGGAAAGATCGCTATTTTTATGACGGAACACGATTTGCAATGGCTCCGGACCGTTCCCTGTCTCAAATTGATGGAAATTCGTCCGCAGCGCTTCATGACGCTGTGTCAGCACATCCAGACTCTTACGGAAAATAGCAACATCAAAGCTGCCCTTTTGATCAAACGACGCTTGCTGGAAGTATGCGCCTGAGTCCGGCTCCATCAGACTATGGAACAGCATCCCCTTCTGCATGGGAGAGAGAGCATACATATTTTCAAGCTCGCCCACAGAAGTTGTTTGCTCCGTCAATTGCTCCAGCTGCTCCAGTGTCAGGCCCTTGAACAAGACATCGCTTGGCGTTAGCTCACTCCGCTCTTGGGAGGCACAATGCTTGATGACTTCCTGCAAGCTTTCCTGCAATAGCCGGGCAAACTTCTCTACGTTTTGCTGTTGGTATACGTGGCTGTCATAACGAATTTCCAGGGTCAGCACACCTGCTGTAATCATGCCGTTCACATTCAGCGGCTGCTCCAGTACGGTGCGGTCACTCAACGGCTCTCCACCTGGATGTGAAGACAGCGTGATCTCCCCATTTTCCAAGTCCTGATCAAATTGTCCCAAATAGTTAAAGCTGATCTCAGGCTGCAGGCTCCAGGAAAAGGTAGCATCATCCTGAGGCAAATATTTCAGAATACCGTAGCCAATGCCCTTATGCGGCACATGTCGCAGGTCCTCTTTTACCCGCTTGATGCGCTGCCCTACTTCTGCCTTTCCATCGACATCCAGCAGTACTGGATACTGACTCGTAAACCAACCCACGGTACGTGTGATATCGATATCGGGAACAATGGCTTCCCGGCCATGGCCCTCCAGATTGACCAGCACACGCTCCTGACCGCTCCAGTTGTACAATGCGGTACCGAGTGCGGTTAACAGCAGATCATTGACCTCGGTGTGGTACGCACGATGTGCTTCCTGCAGTAGCAGTCGGGTGTCCTGTTCGCTCCACGCCACGCTCACCGTCTCACTGTCTCTGACCACAAAATGCTGTCCTGCCGCTCTTTCTTGATCCTTAGGTAGCGATGCGACTTCCGCGTGGGCAAGACGCTGCCAATATTCGCGTTCTTTGTCGATAGCCGGACTGTTCGCATATTGAGACAAACGTTCTGCCCAAGTGGAGAACGAGTCCGTTTTATATGGCAAGCGAATTGCTTCTCCCCGAACGGCCTGCTCATATCCAGTCGCAAAATCCTCAAACACAATCCGCCATGAAATGCCGTCCACAACCAAATGGTGAATCGCAATCAGTAAATGATCTCCATCTATGCAGCGGAAAAGTCCCAGCTTCACCAGCGGTCCTTCGTCTAGACGAATCGAGCTTTGGATGGCATTGGCTTTCGTTTCAATGGTTGCTGCCACCTCTGCAAGGGTTGGCATATCTGTCAAATCCACAACGTCCAGACTGTACAGCTGACCTTCATTTAAACCGCGATTCCACGCTTCATAGCCCTGTTCGGTCTGACGGAAGACCATACGCAAGGCATCATGATGCTCCGTCAGCTTGGTCATCGTTTGACGCAATGCGGCTGCATCGAAGCCTTCTGCTCGATGCAGCATCACCGACTGGTTAAAATAATGCGGCTCTGCCGAGGCTTGTCCAAAGAACCACTGCTGGATCGGGGTCAGCTTTACGCTGCCTGATATCTCGCCCTGATCGGCCGTACGACTCACTTTTTGTACATGACCGCTCAGCAGCGAAATGGACGGATATTGGAACAAATCCTTCATGTCCAGCTTGTAGCCCGCTTGCAGTAAGCGGGACGATACCTGAATCGCTTTGATCGAATCGCCGCCGAGGTCAAAGAAATTATCCAAAATCCCGACGCTCTTCGCTCCTAAGACAGACTGCCAAATCGAAACCAACGTCTGCTCCAGTGCTGTGCGCGGCTCTACATAATCCGCTCCGCTTTGCAGGCTACCCTCCGGTGCTGGCAGGGCCTTGCGGTCGATTTTGCCGTTCGGTGTCAGCGGCATCTGCTTCAGCTGGATGAAGTATGAAGGCACCATGTAGTTGGGCAGCTCCTCACCCAGCAAGCTGCGCAGCTCACCCGCGCTGACGTCTCTTTCAGCGACATAGTACGCCACCAGTTGGTTTTGTCCCTGCTCATCCGCTTGGGCCAGGACGATGACCTCTTGCACGTCCTCCACTTTCAATATTTGTGCTTCGACCTCGCCCAGTTCGATCCGGTAGCCCCGGATTTTCACTTGATGATCGATCCGGCCCAAATATTCAATGTTGCCGTCTGGCATCCATCTCGCCAAGTCCCCGTACGGTACATTCGTTCATAGCCTGCTTCGCCAGCCGCAAACGGGTTCGGTACAAATTTCTCCGCCGTCAGTTCTGGACGATCCAAATATCCACGCGCCAGACCCGGACCAGATACGCACAGTTCACCTGCTACGCCGACCGGAGCCAAATGTCCATGCACATCCAGCATGTACACCCGGTGATTCGGCATAGGACGACCGATGGAAATGAGTTGGCCTGCCCTTTCATCCTCGGATACCGGCCAGATCGACGTTGCCACCGAGTTTTCGGTTGGACCGTAGCCATTGTAGTACGCCACTTGATCCTTCCACTTGTATACCAATTCTGTGGAAGAGGCTGAGCCCGCAGTGAACAGAATACGTAGGTTTGGCATCCGCTGCGGCTCCAGATACACCGCATAGGTCGGCGGCAAAGCAGCCACCGTGATGTGGTGATCGGCCATATATTGCTCAAACCGCTCGTAGTTCAAAATCGTCTCTGTTGTTGGCACGTATAACGTGGCTCCGCAGAACAGCGCTTGGAAGATTTCCCAGCAAGCTGCATCAAACGAGTAGCTGGCGAACAGTAGCGCATGATCCGACGTACGGATCTTGAGCGTCTGATCAAAATACGTTTTCAGATTGCACAGCCCATGGTGCTCCAGCATCACGCCCTTCGGCTGCCCCGTCGTCCCTGACGTATAGATCACATACGCCAAATCATTCGGGCCGGACAACGGCTCCAGATTGGAACCATCCTCGTGGTACACCGTTTGCTCACCATCTAGCACCAGCATGTGGCCGTCAAACGCGACTTTGTCTACCAGATGGCTTTGTGTTAACAGCAGCTTCGCTCCCGAGTCGTCCAGCATGTAGCGGATACGTTCCTCCGGATAGGTTGGATCGATAGGGACATACGCACCTCCGGCTTTTAAAATCCCGAAGATCCCCACAAGCATGTCCACCGACCGTTCGGTCATCAGACCCACCAAACGATCTTTCGTCACGCCTTGACTGCGCAAGGTACGAGCCAGACGATTGGCGCGTTCATTCAGCTCGCGATAAGTCAGCGTTTCTCCTTCGAAGAACAAGGCTGGCTGCTCCGGTGTCTGCGCCGTTTGCGCCTCGAACAAGCCGTGAATCGTTTGCTCGTTTGGATAGGTTGCCGCTGTATTGCCCCAGACCTCAACGATTTGCTCGCGCTCCTGCACCGTAACCATATCCAGCTCACACACGCGAATGTCTGGATTCGCTGTCACTTGCTCCAGTAGCTGCACCAGATGACCTCGAATGTGCTCTACGCTTTCCCGTTCAAAGGCCAAGGCATTATAGCCGAAGCTCATGTGAATGGTATTCCCCGGCAGCACTACCACGTTAAAGTCATAGTTGGTCTGCTCGACAGACTCGGCTCCTGTGATGGTGAAGCTGGACGCCTCACCGCTACCTAATTGCTCGATTTGTTCCTCGACCGGATAGTTCTCAAAAATAAGAATATGATTAATCAAATCCTGCTTAAGCTCCGACAATCCCTGAATTTCATACAACGGATACGTATCGTAGACATGGGAATCAATCGATTGCTCCTGGATGTGCTTCATCACGTCAGAGAATACACTGTCCTTATGACTGCGGATACGTACCGGAATCGTATTGATAAACAGACCAATGATATGCTCCACATTCGGAATGTCTGCCGGACGTCCAGATACCACGCTGCCAAACACGACATCATCGGTGCCATTATATTTTTGCAGCAAAAGGCCCCAAACGGTCTGCATCAACGTATTGACGGTGACCTGATAACGCTTGGCTATTTGCTGAATACCAGCGGTTAGCTCCGCGCCCAAATCAAAATCCAGACGCTCCGCCTGATACCCTGTTTTGCCCTGGATTTTTGCCTGTGGCAAACGGGACTGCTCCTCATATCCTTCCAGAACCTTGCTCCAGTAGCTTGATGCGGCCTGACGATCCTGCTGCTCCAGCCATTCGATATATTGACTGTACGGGGTTACAGGGGCCAGTTCCGGTTGTTTATGGGCCAAGATCGCAAAATAGCTTGTAAACACTTCATTTGTCACCAGTGACAAGCACCAGCCGTCCATCACGATATGATGGAAGCTCCATACAAAACGGTACGTATCCTCACCTGTGCGCAACACAGCAACACGCATCAAAGCGTCTTGTGCCAGATCAAAACCTCTTTGCTTGTCTTTACGTGTAAATTCAAGGATGTACTCGTTTTGCTGCTCTTCCTCCATATCCCGCAAATCCTCAACATACAGTTCACTGCGCTTATTCCGGTACACGACCTGAAGCGGTTCATCCTTCCAGCCGCTGTAGAAGTTCGTGCGCAGTACCGTATGCCGCTGCACCAAGACATCCAGACTGGCCGCAAATGCAGCAATATTAAAATGCCCTCGCAGATTAAAGGATGCCTGTTCAAAATACGCTCCCGATTGCGAATCCATCAGATTGTAAAAAAGCATCCCCTTTTGCATTGGCGTCAGTGCGTATACATTTTCCAGCTCACCGATACGTGCCGCCTGTTCCGCAATCTGCTCCAGCTCTCCAGTCGTTAAGCCTTTGAAGGATACATCACTTGGCGTCAGTTCCGGTTGTTCCTGAGCCGCACAATGCGCAATGACCTCTTGCAAAGCGGATTGCAGCAGTCCCGCCACACGCTCCAGCGTTTCTTTACGATACTGCTTACGGCTGTAAGCAATTGTCAAACGCAGCGTGCCTTCCGAGATCATCGCGTTTAAATCCAGCGTGTACGGCAAGCGGGAATGGGCATCCTCTGTCTCCCCTGCATGGTAGGACGACAACGTGATTCCACTGTTTTGCAGATCCTGATCGACTTGCCCCAAATAGTTAAAGCTAATTTCCGGCTCGGCTGCAATTGCATGTGCTTCACCTGATCCGGACGCAGGGGACAGGTAGCGCCAGGTGCCATAGGTCAGCCCTTTATGCGGAATCCGGCGCAAGCCTTCCTTCGTTTCTTTAATCCGCTGAGCCAGTGTCATTTCCTTGCCGGTCTCCAGCAGCACTGGATACAAGCTCGTAAACCAGCCTACAGTACGTGTAATATCCACCTCTGGCAGGATCGTTTCCCGACCGTGTCCCTCTAGGTTCACCAGCACATGGCCTGCGCCTGTCCAGTTGTGGAGCGCGAGTCCCAGCGCGGTCAGCAGCAAATCATTGACCTCGGTGTTGTAGGCGCGATGGGCCTGCTTCAGCAGTTGCTCGGTTTCAGCTTCGGTCCACGCTACTGTCAGCACTTCGCTGTCTGCGTTCAAGGAGCCCTCGTAGGCAAAATCCTTAGGCAGCGGCGTAGCTTCCGCTTTGGCCTGTTCCAGCTGCTTCCAATAAACTTCATCCGAGGCAGCCTCAGGACGGTTGGCGTAAGAAGATAACTCCTGTGCCCAAGTTTGGAAGGAATCTGTTTTATACGGCAATCGTACAGGCTCACCCTTGCTCGCCTGCTCGTAGCCTGTCGAGAAATCTTCGAACAGAATCCGCCACGACACTCCGTCCACCACCAAGTGGTGAATGGCGATCAGCAGATGGTCGCCTTCGGCTGTACGGAACCTTCCCAGCTTCACCAACGGTCCTGCGGACAGGTCCATGCTGCTTTGAATTTCCGTTGCCTTCGCTTCCAGCGCTTCCGCATAGTTTTCCTGTTTACGGTAGTCCACTGTTTCCAGCGTATACAGCGTGCCTTCCTCTACAGCCCGTGTCCAAGCCGTATAACCAGCGGAAGTCTGACGGAAGACCATACGTAGCGCATCATGATGCTTCACGAGGTGATCCATCACTTGACGAATCGCCGTCTCCTCAAAGCCCTCAGCGCGATAGAGCATGACCGCCTGATTAAAGTGCTGCGGACGCTCGCGCTCCTGCGCAAAGAACCAATGCTGGATCGGAAGTAGCGCCGTTTCCCCGCTCACTTCTTCTTGATTGGCCATACGACGGACCTCATGCATATGCGGTGCCAGGGCTGCAACTGTCGGATATTGGAACAAATCCTTCATGTCCAGCTTATAGCCGGCCTGGAACGCACGGGATGCGATTTGGATGGCTTTGATCGAATCACCGCCCAGATCAAAGAAATTGTCCAAAATACCGACCGTCTGTAGTCCCAGTACGGACTGCCAGACCGCGACCAGCGCGCGTTCTTGCACCGTACGCGGCTCTGCATAGTCGGCTCCGGTTTGCAGGCTGCCTTCCGGTACCGGCAATGCCTTGCGGTCGATTTTGCCATTAGGGCTCAGCGGCATTTGCTCCAGCTGTACAAAGTAGGACGGTACCATGTAGCTTGGCAATTCTCGGCCCAGCTCACTTCTCAGCTCGCTGGCTCCGATTTCTTGCCCCGCAACATAGTAGGCCACCATTTGTTTTTGGCCCGTTTCATCCGTACGAGCCATGACCACCGCTTCTCGTACCGATTCCACTTGGAGCAGCTGCGTTTCGACCTCGCCTAGTTCAATCCGGTACCCCCGGATTTTCACCTGATGGTCGATCCGGCCCAGATACTCAATGTTCCCGTCCGGCATCCATCTCGCCAAATCGCCGGTGCGGTACATCCGTTCATAGCCTGCTTCCCCGCCAGCAAACGGATCTTTCACAAATTTCTCGGCCGTCAGCTCCGGACGGTTCAGGTAACCACGGGCCACACCGACACCGCCGATGCATAGTTCCCCTGCTACACCAATCGGCTGCAATTGCTCCGTGCCTTCCTTCACAATGTACAGACGGATATTCTGAATCGGTTTCCCGATCGGAATCACTGCATATTCCTCATCCGGCTCGCAATCAAAGTACGATACGTCCACCGTCGCTTCGGTTGGTCCATACAGGTTGACCAGCTTCGCTCCGGCGAGAGTCGACACGAGCCGCTGGAACCGGGCCACATGCTGTGGCGGCAACGCTTCACCACTGGCAAAGACATGGCGCAGCGTGCCCAGCTTCGCTTGCGTTACTTCTCGTGGCTGCTGCTCCACATACTCCAGGAATGCACGCAGCATAGCGGGTACAAAGTGCATTGTAGTCACGCCGTCGCGGGCAATCGTGTCCACGATGTCTTCCGGGTTCTTTTCCCCGCCCACGGACAACAGGCTTACCTTCGAGCCGACCATCGACCACCAGAACAGCTCCCACACCGACACGTCGAAGGTGAAGGCGGTCTTTTGCAGAATCGTATCTTCCGCACTCAAGCCGTAGCGATTATGCATCCACAAAATCCGGTTCAGCACGGAATGGTGCTCCACCATCACGCCCTTCGGTTTTCCCGTCGAACCGGAGGTATAAATGACATAGGCAACATGATGCGGTCCAGCTAGGGGCTCCAGATTTGAGCCGTCTTCGTGGTAAATGTGCTTGCCATCTTGCTCCTGACGATCCAGCACCAGCACCTGACCATCGAAACTCAGCGACGCTTGCTCCGCCAGATGCGCTTGCGTCAGCACCAGCTTCGCGCCCGAGTCCTCCAGCATAAAGCGGATACGATCGGCCGGATATTCCGGATCAATCGGCACATAGGCTCCGCCGGCCTTCAGGATCGCGTAGATGCCTACGATCATGTCTAATGAACGGTGGACCAGAATGCCCACAGGCTGATCCGGCTGAACCCCTTGCGCACGCAACGTCCGCGCTAAACGGTTGGCTCGTTCGTTCAGCTCACGGTAGGTCAACGAATCCGCTCCGCACAACACCGCCACTTGCTCCGGTGTATTCGCTGCCTGCTGCTCGAACAGTGCACTTAGCGTTTGGTCCTGCGGATAAGCTGCCGCTGTATCTCCCCACACCTGAACGATCTGTGCCTGCTCTTCCGCTGTCACCAATGCCAGCTCATTCACACGGATATACGGATTGTCTACGATTTGCCCGATGACGTGGTTGATATGACCATAGATACGCTCCATTGCAGACCGGTTATACACCAGTGCATTGTACTCAAGCAGAATAGAGATATCTTCATCTGGCACGACAATCAGGTTAAAATCGTAGTTGGTTTGCTCTGCAAGTTCCACATTGGCAATAGAGAAGCCTGTTTGTGCCTCTGCTTCGCCGGAATCGCCCATCTGCTTCTTCATTTGCTGCCCGATGGGGTAGTTTTCAAAGACCATGATGTGATTGATCAGGTCTTGTTTTTGTTCAGTCCGTGCCTGAATGTCGTAGAGCGGGAACGTGTCATAGACACTGGAGGCCAAAGCCTGTTCCTGTGTACGCTGCAATACGTCAGCAAATGTAGCATCCGTTGCACTGCATATGCGTACCGGAATCGTGTTGATAAACAAACCAATCATGCTCTCCACACCTGGAATTTCTGCCGGACGACCGGATACCACACTACCAAACACAACATCCTGATGATTATTGTATTTCTGTAAAATAACGCCCCAAACGCTTTGCAGCAATGTGTTAATCGTGACATGTTGTTGCTTGGCCATTTGATTTAAGGCGGCACTCCGTTCTTTACCCAACATCAATGGCAGCTTTTCCAAAACATAGCCGGAATTTGAACTTTGACCGCTTCTGTTTGTGTCGTCATCCCGTTCTGCTACAGAAACTTGCGCATTCTCACCAGGCAACAAGGTTTGCTGCTCAAAACCTGCCAAATAGTCACTCCAATAACGAGATGCTTCCTGTGCATCTTGGTGTTCCAACCATTCGATATAGTCACTATACGGCTTGACAGGTGCGAGCTCTGGCTGCTTGTTCTCCAGCAAGGCAGCATATGCACCAAACACTTCGTCCGTCATCAGGGACAGGCACCAGCCGTCCATCACAATATGATGGAAGCTCCATACAAACCGGTACGAGTGATCACCCGTGCAGAAGACAGCTACGCGCATGAGCGCATCCTTGCTTAAATCAAAGCCACGAGCTTTGTCCTGAGTCACAAATTCAGCTACAGCGTGTTTACGCCCTCTGACATCTTCATAACGGAAGCTCGGATTTTTATGGCGATAGACGATTTGCAAGGGTTGTCCATGCCAGCCGCTGTAGAAATTCGTCCGTAATATCGCATGTCGGCTAACCAGCAGCTTCAAGCTTTCCTCGAATATAGCTGGCGTAAAGTGGCCCTCAAGATCAAAGGTTGCCTGCTCAAAATACACGCCGGTTTCTGCATTCATCAGACTGTGGAACAGCATCCCCTTTTGCATGGGGGTCAACGGGTACACATTTTCCAATTCCCCAACCGTCTTGGTCTGTTCCTTAATCGTATCGAATTGCTCCAGGGTCAGGCCTTTGAACAGTACATCACTCGGAGTCAATTCGGTCTGCTCCCGTGTCACACAATGCTCGATCGTTTCAAGCAGATTGGATTTCAACAGATCAGCCAGCATTTGGACCGTATCTTTACGGAAGGCTTTGCCGTTATACCGAATGTCGAGTTCCAGGATGCCGTTCGTGACGATTCCGCTCACATCGAGCGCATATTTCATCTTCGTCCGGTCACTCACGACCGATCCCATCGAGTAAGGAGACATGCGGATATCGCTGTTTGGCAAGTCTTGATCCAACTGTCCGAGATAGTTAAAGCTTACTTGTGGCTCGGCAAAAGCTTGATGTTGACCAAGGTTCAGTACATCTGCTTGCTGAATCGCTTGACCAGATTCACTCCAATATCTCCAGATTCCGTAGCCCATTCCCTTATTCGGAATCTGACGCAGGCTCTCTTTGACCTGTTTGATTCGATCCGACAAAGCATGACCACGACCGATATCCAGCAGCACCGGATATGGACTCGTAAACCAGCCTACCGTACGAGAAATGTCTGTATCCGGCAAAATGTTCTCCCGTCCGTGTCCCTCTAAATGAATCAAACTGCGTTCATGACCCGTCAACGTGTACAGCGTCATGCCTAGTGCAGTCAGCAGCAAAGCGTTCACTTCCGTGTTGTACGCGCGGTGTGCTTGCTTCAATAGTTTTTCTGTCTCTTCTTCCGTAAGCTGGAAGACCACGGTATCCGTGTCAGCCCAGGTAAACGGTTCGGCCTCCGCTTGATCCTCAGGCAAACGTACTTGGTCAGCCAAAGCAGCAGCGTTCCATTGCTTCCAGTAGGCGTATTCGCTGTCCATGGCTGCGCTATTCGCATAGACGGAAAGTTTTTGTGACCAGGAACGGAATGAATCTGTTTTGTCCGGTAACTGGAGCGTCTCTTCACGGATGGCCTGTTCATAGGCTACAGCTAAATCTTCGAACAAAATGCGCCATGATACCCCGTCCACGACCAAATGGTGAATTACCATCAACAGATGATCCCCATCTGCACAGTGGAACAAACCAGCCTTCAACAGCGGCCCTTCATGCAGCTGGATACTGCTTTGAATTTCACTAGCTTTCGCCTCAATAGCTGCGCTGAGCGTGGCTTCATCCGTCAAGTTCGTAAAGTCCACCACGTCCAGGTGATACAGCTCGCCTTCCTGTACTCCGCGGTTCCAGGCTTCATAGCCTTGCTCGGTCTTGCTGAACACCATCCGCAGAGCATCATGGTGCGCTGTGAGTTTGTCAAGTGCCTGACGCAGAGCGGACTCATCAAACCCTTGCTTCTGGTGCAGCATCACCGCCTGATTAAAGTGATGCGCATCTACTTGCTCCTGGGCAAAGAACCAATGCTGGATTGGAGACAAAGTTGTTTCCCCGCTCACTTCTCCCTGATCTACCCTACGACTTACCTCGTGCATATGCGGTGCCAGTGTTGCGACGGTTGGGTAGCGGAACAAATCTTTCATGTCCAGCTTGTAGCCTGCGTGGAACGCACGCGATACGATTTGAATTGCCTTGATCGAATCGCCGCCCAGGTCAAAGAAATTGTCCAAAATCCCGACAGTGGACACGCCCAGGATGGACTGCCAGATCGCTACGAGTGCTCGTTCTGCTACCGTACGTGGCGCTGCATACTCTGCACCGCTGTGCAGACTGCCTTTCGGTGCTGGCAGGGACTTGCGGTCGATTTTGCCGTTCGGTGTCAGTGGCATCTGCTCCAACCAGATGAAATACGACGGCACCATATAGCTTGGCAGCGCTTGTCCCAGCTTCTGTCTCAGCTCACCAGCTCCAAGCTCTTGACTTGCGACGTAGTACGCCACGAGCTGGGTTTGACCCGTTTCGTCCGTACGGGCCATGATGACTGCTTCTTGTACGGACTCCACCTGCAGCAGCTGCGATTCGATCTCGCCCAGTTCGATCCGGTAGCCCCGGATTTTAATCTGGTGATCCATCCGCCCCAAATATTCAAGGTTGCCGTCCGGCATCCATCTGGCCAAATCGCCTGTACGATACATCCGCTCATGGCCTGCCTTGTCACCAGCAAACGGATGATTTACAAATTTCTCGGCCGTCAGTTCTTCACGTTTCCAGTACCCACGGGCCAAGCCTTCCCCGGCAATACATAACTCACCCGGCACACCGACGGGCTGCAATTCCCCATTCGCATTCAGGATATATATTTGGGTATTCGCGATAGGGCGTCCAATATGAATATGTTGAGCATGGGTCAGTTCCTGCACGGTCGACCACACCGTCGTTTCTGTAGGTCCGTACATGTTATAAATACGGGGACCGTTGATTTCTTGCAGTGCTGCAAGCAGCTTGGACGGCAGGGCTTCGCCCCCGACCATAATGGCCTTCACACCTTGCAACGCTCGGGAGCCTGCTTCATGACCCAGCAGCATTTGCAACCGGGACGGCGTCATTTGCAACATTTCAATATGATGATGAGCAATCAATTCACCCAGCGCCTGAGGATTCACCTGATGCTGGTGGTCGCCAAGCACCACCGTCATTCCACCCAACAGAGGCAGGAGGGTCTCCAAGACGAAAATATCAAAAGAAATGGTCGTCAGTGACAACATCGTTTGGCTCGTTTCAAAGTCAATGACTTCGCGCATCCCGGTAATAAAGTTGAGGACCGAGCGATGCTGGAGCATAACTCCTTTCGGATTTCCAGTCGAACCAGAGGTATAGATGACGTAAGCCAAATGCTCTGGGCGTACAATTGCCTCCAGGTTACTGCTTTCTCCCTGATACAATGCTGCATCCTCAAGAAATAGGGCATTGGCGTGGCAATGGTGCTCTTCTGCCAAATCACGACGGGTCAGAAGCACTGCGGCCTCGCTATCTTCCAGCATGTATTGAATACGAGAGGACGGAAATTCGGGATCAATCGGCACATAAGCACCGCCTGCTTTTAGCACAGCCAGCAGACCTACGATCATTTCCACGGAGCGCTGCACCATCAGACCGACCAGTTTGTCAGGTCCTACTCCCTGTGCTTGAAGCACTCGTGCCAGCGAATTCGCCCGTTCATTTAGCTCCTGATAAGTCAGACGCTGATGTCCAAACACCAGTGCCACCTGATCCGGTGTCTGTGCCACCTGTTCTTCAAACAGCTGATGGATCGTTTGATGAGACGGAAATGCAATAGTCGTGTCATTAAATCCGGCTGTAATCTGTTGTTTTTCCGCTGCTGTGAGTAGTTCCAGCTCTTCCACCCGAACATGCGGGTTGAGCGAAATTTGCTCCAAGAGACGCGCAAAATGTCCATATAGGCGCTCAATACCTGCTTGATCAAAGCTGAGCGTGTTATACATAAAACGAATCTTGATGCCTTCACCTGGCATCACGACAACGTTCAGATCGTAGTTGGTTTCCTCTGTAGACACCACGTTTGAAATTGTGAAGGGATCCTGTCCATCACTGCCCAGTTGCTCTACCTGCTGCTCCACCGGGTAATTTTCAAATATCATAATATGGTTGATTAAATCCTGCTTCTGCTCGGTCAGTGCTTGAATTTCATACAGCGGGAACGCATCGTAAGCATTGGAAGCCAGCGCCTGCCGCTGTGTTCGTTTCATCAGCTCGACAAAGCTTTCACCTGGTTCAGACTGCACACGCACTGGAATTGTATTGATAAATAGCCCGATCATGTGCTCCACACCTGGAATATCCCCTGGACGACCGGACACAACGCTGCCGAACACGACATCCGTACTGTTGTTATATTTCTGCAACAAGACGCCCCATACCGTCTGAATCAGCGTATTGATCGTCACCTGATTTTGCTTCGCCACCCGTTCGATCTGGGCAACCAGCTCTGGCTGGAATTCGCAATCCAGATCTTCAGCGATATATTCCCCGTCTTGCATCGATTTCGGCTGTGCTTTTTGCTGCGGAAGCGTAATTTGCTGCTCGTAGTCCGCCAGATACCCACGCCAGTATTGCAGGGCTGCCTCACGGTCCTGACGTTCCAGCCATTCGATAAAACGACTGAACGGCGTGACAGGCTCCAGCACTGGCTCATCACCCGCACGCAGTGCCAGATAGCTACCGAATACTTCCTGTGTCATAAAGGACAAGCACCAGCCATCCATCAAAATGTGATGGAAGCTCCAGATAAAGTGATACGTTTCATCCCCAGTTTGCAGGATCGAGATACGAAGGAGTGCATCCTCCGCGAGACGGAATCCTTTCGCTTTATCGGCAAGGGTAAATGCCTCAACACGTGCTTTACGTTCTTCTTTTTCCAGTCCGCGCAGGTCTTCATAGTACAACTCTCCGCTGCGATTGCGGAAAACGACTTGTACAGGCTCGTCCTTCCATGAACTGATAAAGTTCGTCCGTAATGCTTCATGACGCTGTACAAGCAGATCCAGGCTTTTACCGAAAGTAACCACATCGAAGCGCCCATTCAGCTCAAAGGATGCTTGCTCAAAATAAGCCGCCGAGCTCTCATCCATCAGGCTGAAAAAGAGCATACCCTTTTGCATCGGTGTCAAAGCATATACATTTTCCAGCTCGCCCAGATCCCGCGTATCTTCCACCAATTGTTCCAGCTCGTCCAGCGTTACATGGTTTAACAGAACATCACTTGGGGTCAGCACTGTTCTTTCTTGGGCAACACAATGGCTAATCACCTCACGCAAGCCGGATGCCAGCAGTTCTCCCAGCCGCTCCATCGTTTCATGACGGAACTGCGTTGTACCGTAGCGAATCGTGAACACCAACTCGCCATCCTCGATTAATCCGTTGATATCCAGTGCAAAATCCATAGTCGCGTTCGTGCTGACAGGCACACCAATGGAATAAGCGGAAGGCTGTAAATCGTTGCCTTTATAATCCTGATCGAATTGGCCTAAATAGTTAAAACTGATCTCAGGCTGAGTCTCTAACTGCACGCCTGCTTTCTCCAGCACATTTAGATCCGACAGGTAGCGTAAAATCCCATAGCCGATGCCTTTTTGCGGAATATGACGCAGCCCTTCTTTGGTCCGCTTGATCAGGCGAGCAGTATGTCCCCCTTCTCCCAGACTTCCATCCAGGACAACCGGGAATTGGCTCGTAAACCAGCCGACCGTGCGCGTAATATCCACATCTGGCACAATGGCTTCCCGTCCATGGCCCTCCAAGTTGATCAGCACTCGTTCGGAACCCGACCAGTCATAGACGGCTTTTCCGAGCGCGGCTAGCAACAGGTCATTCATTTCCGTGTTGTACGCGCGATGAGCTTGTTTGAGCAGCTGCTCCGTTTCCTGCTTCGTCCAGCGGACCGTCACCACCTCACTGTCTCCCAGCCGTGCATTATCATTTGCAAAATCCTTCGGCAAAGGCTTCGCAAGGCTTGCTTCGGCTTGTTCGATATGCTGCCAGTAGGCCAGTTCCCACTCCATCGTCGCACTGTTGGCATAGGCTGACAGTTGTTTGGCCCATACCTGGAACGAATCTGTTTTATGCGGCAGCCGAATAGCTGTGCCAGTTTGACCTGCGACTGCCTGCTCATAACCAGATGCCAAATCCTCCAGTAAAATACGCCAAGATACACCGTCCACCACCAAATGATGAATGACGATTAATACATGGTCGCCCTCAGCACAATGAAACAGACCGAGCTTCACCAGTGGACCCGCGCTCAAATGAATGCTGGCTTGAATTTCACTCGCCTTAGCTTCAACAGCGGCAGATTCGTCTTCCACTCCGCTGAAATCTACAATATCCAGCGTGTATAGCTCGCCTTCATCTACACTGCGGTTCCAAGCGGCATAGCCCTGCTCCGTCTCACGGAATACCGTGCGCAGTGCGTCATGATGCTGGACCATACGGTCCATCGTACGGCGTAGCGCGTCGACGTCAAAGCCCCCAGCTCGGTACAGCATCATCGCCTGGTTGCTGTGGTGCAGATCAGCCGGCTGCTGCTCGAAGAACCAGCGCTGAATAGGTGTCAGTTCCACCTGGCCTACTGCCTCTTCCTGACTGGCCATCTTGCCATCTGTACGAAGCAACGGACTGAGTGCCGCTACCGTCGGATGGCTGAAGAGGTCTTTCATGTTCAGTCGATAACCTGCCTGCAGCAAGCGGGAGGATACTTGCAAGGCTTTGATCGAATCGCCGCCCAGCTCGAAGAAGTTATCCTGCGTGCCTACGGCATCCATGCCAAGCACTGCGGCCCATACCGCAGCCAATACCTGCTCCACCGTAGTACGCGGTGCCACATAGGCTGCTCCCGTATGGATGCTGCCTTCCGGTTCCGGCAAAGCCTTGCGGTCGATTTTGCCGTTGCTGGTCAGCGGGATCGTCTCCAGTCGCATCAGGCGTGCAGGCACCATATGCGCTGGCAGTCCGGCTTCCAGCTCTGCTTGTACTTCCTCAATCCGCAGCTCGGCTTCTCCCGTGATGTATCCGCACAAATACTTGTGTCCACGCTCGTCCGTCCGGTCGATGACTACAGCTTGTCGCACACCTGGTACCCGCTGAATTACGGTTTCAATCTCGCCCAGCTCGATCCGATATCCCCGGATTTTGACTTGATAGTCCATCCGGCCGATAAAGTCTACATTGCCGTCTGGCATCCACCGCGCCAAATCGCCGGTGCGATACAAACGTTCACCCGGTACGTACGGGTTCGCTACGAATTTCTCGGCCGTCAGGTCCGCACGGTTCAGGTATCCCCGTGCGACCCCGGCACCGCCAATGCATAGCTCACCCAGTACGCCGATCGGCACTGGATTCAGTTGGCTGTCTACGATGTAGAAACGGGCGTTCAGCCATGCCTGACCAATCGGCACATTCCCGCTGCTTGGCAGCTTTGACAGCTCTTCGTCGTAGAAGCTGGAGTCAATCGCCGCTTCCGTGACCCCATAGCTGTTGATGATACGGATATCTGCGCCAAACCGTTCTTGCAGCACTCGGTAGTCCGTCACGCTGCAGCTGTCTGAGCTCGTAATCAGCAGCTCCAGACTGCTCATGTCCAGTCCGTGCTCGTACACATGCTGCATAAACGGTACGATCAGAGCCGGAGTCGATTCGAACACGGTGATTTGATAATCACGAATCCAGCCATATAGACGGCTTGGATCAATGCGATCCTCTTTCGGACAGATGACCATCGTGCCGCCGTTATAGAGCGTCCGTGCAATATCGCCGACGAACACGTCGAAGGAGAAGCTGGCCAGTTGCAGCAATCGGACTGGGAACTGGTTCAGACGGTAATCCCGGCGATAGGCCGCAGCCGTGTTCACCAAGCTGCGATGCTCGATCATGACACCTTTTGGACGTCCTGTTGTCCCCGACGTATAGATCACATACGCCAAGTCTTGCGGCTCGTTGATACGTTCAATATCCGTGGTATCCCCGGTGTACAGCGACTCATCGTCAAGTGCCAATACAGTACGCAGACGCAGCCCTGTTGCCGGTTCGGATGCTGCTTCGCTGTCAGACTTCGAATCTGCTTTCAAGCTTACGCCTTCATTCTTTTGACGGTCTCTTTCCATCGTTTCAGCGCTAACCGCCGTCTCCAGCACACCCTCGCTCTTTCCTTCGCCCATAGCCCATTGGCTTTCCTCCAGCCAACCCTGTGCGCGCTCCTGCAAGCCGATTTGCGTGAGCAGCACCGTCGCACCGCTGTCCTCCAGCATGAAACGAATGCGATCGGACGGATAGTCTGCATCCAGCGGCACATATGCACCTCCGGACTTCCATACCGCTAGTACGCCGACCAGCATGTCCACCGAACGCTCGCTCAAGATGCCGACAATCGATTCGCGTCCAATGCCCTCATTCCGCAATCTACGGGCCAGTTGGTTCGCGCGCTCGTTCAACTCGCGGTACGTAAGCTGCCGCTCCTCGTATACAACGGCCACATGATCCGGCATAAGCTGCGCTTGTTCTTCCACATAGGCGTGGAACAACAATTCCGATTCCTTTTCATCACTCCATGCAGCTACGCCTACTGATCCAAAACCATCGATGATGTTCGCTTTTTCCGCAGCAGTCACCAGCTCAAGCTCATCCACCAGTGCATCTGGTCGGTGAATCGCTTCTTCAATCATATGCAGCAAATGCTCACGGATTTGCTCTACAGCTGTACGTTCCAACACCTGCGCGTTGTACTCCAAATGGACATGGATTTCATCGCCCGGCACCACGGTGATGTTGAAATCATAGTTTGTTTGCTCTGACATGGAAGCATTGGCAATCGTAAAGCCATTGTTCCCGCGGCTACCCATCTGCTCCATGCGCTGTTCCACGGGGTAGTTTTCAAACACGATAATATGGTTCACCAGGTCCTGCTTCTGCTCGGTCAGGGCCTGAATTTCATACAACGGATAGGTTTCATAGGAACGGGAAGCCAGTGCCTGCTCCTGAATCTGCTTCATTAGCCCAGCAAACGTCATCTCTTTCTCACTGTGAATCCGTACAGGAACGGTGTTAATGAACAACCCAATCATTTTGTCGATGCCCGGAATATCCGCTGATCTGCCGGAGACGACACTGCCAAACACCACATCCCGACTGTTGTTATACCGCTGTAGCACAACGCCCCACGCTGCTTGCAGGAATGTGTTGACCGTCACTTGCTTTTGCTTAACCAGCTTGTTCATCCGCTCCGTCACTTCACGGCCCAGTGTAAATGAAAGCTTGTCCGCTTCATATGCTTTAGCGTGACCGTCCAGCTGTTTGACCTGCGGCAATACGGTCTGCTGCTCAAAACCTGCAAAATAATCACGCCAGAACCGTTCTGCCTCCGCGTTGTCCTGCCGATCCAGCCATTCAATATATTCACTGTATGGCGTTACCGGGGCAAGCTCCGGCTTGCGGTCTTCAAGGATGGCAAAGTACGTATGAAACGCTTCCCCGACAACCAGGAACAAGCACCAGCCGTCCATCAAAATATGATGAAAGCTCCATACAAAACGGTACGACTCCTCACCTGTACGTAAAATAGACACCCGCATTAGCTCGCCTGAGCTGAAATGAAAGCCTGCCGCTTTGTCACGTTCCGCAAAATCAGCAAGGTATGCGGCCTGCTCTCCTGGTTCCATCGAACGCACATCTTCAAACCGGAATCCAGCCGCTTTATGGCGGTACACTACCTGTAAAGGCTGCTCATTCCAGCCACTATAAAAATTCGTTCTGAATATTTGATGGCGATCCACCAGCTGATTGAGGCTTTCGGCAAAAGCCTCCACTTGAAAGCTGCCTTGCAGATCAAATGTCGCCTGCTCAAAGTACGCCCCGGATTGCGGCTCCATGAAGCCGTGGAACAGGATGCCTTTTTGCATAGGGGTTAACGAATAAATGTTTTCCAGTTCTCCAGCAGCAGCCGTCTGCTCTACAATATGATCCAGTTCTCCGGCTGTCAGTCCCTGGAAGGACAAATCGCTTGGGGTCAGCTCCGGCAGCTCTTTGGCCACACAGTGAGCCAACACCTCACGCAAGCTCTCCTGCAGCAGATCAGCCAGTTTTTTGATCGATTTTTTCATAAACATTTTGTTGCTGTAGCTGATCGTCAGTTCCAGGGCACCGTCCGTGATCATGCCATTGATATCCAGAGCGTACCGCTTGGTCAACGTGTCACTCATGGAAGCTCCGACGGAATAAGGAGACATGCGGAATGCATTCTGCTTCAAATCCTGATCGAATTGGCCGAGATAGTTAAAGCTGATTTCCGGCTCGACCACAAAAGCTGATTTCCCTTCCCCATCAGCAAGATATCTCAAAATCCCGTATCCAATCCCTTTATGCGGCAAACGGCGTAGCCCTTCCTTGACGTTCTTGACACGCTGTCCCACATTCCGGTCCTCGCCCATATCCAGGACCACTGGAAATTGGCTGGTAAACCAACCGACGGTGCGCGTAATATCCATATCCGGCAAAATGGCTTCCCGTCCATGACCCTCCAGATTTACAAGCACCTGACCGATGCCTGCCCACTCCTGAACGGCCGTACCCAAAGCTGTCAGCAGCAGGTCGTTTGCTTCTGTATTGTAGGCCCGATGGGCTTGTTTCAAAAATTGTTCCGTTTCTTCGACCGTCCACGCTACGGTCAGTGTCCGATCATCGCGAAGCTGTGGTTTGGCCTGAGACTTACGAGTATAATCCTTAGGCAATGCCTCTTGTGCAGCACCAGATCGCTCCACCTGCTCCCAATATGGCCGTTCCTTCTCCAACGCAGTGCTGTTCGCATAAGCTGACAGCTGATCCGCCCAAAGGCGGAAGGAATCCGTCTTATTCGGCAAGCGGACAGACTCGCCCTGTAAAGCCTGCTCGTAACCTGTTGCCAAATCCTCCAGCAAAATACGCCAAGACACGCCGTCGACCACCAAATGGTGGATCGCTACCAACAAATGGTCTCCATTGGTGCAACGGAACAGACCCAGCTTTACCAGCGGTCCTTCATGTAGATGGATGCTACTTTGAATTTCGCTAGCTTTGCTCTCCAGCAAATGGGCAAAGTCAGACTCCTGGGTATAATCCACCACTTCGAGGCTATACAGCTCTCCTTCTTGCACACCACGGTTCCATGCTTCATAACCACCCTCTGCATTTTGGCGGAATACGATGCGCAAAGCATCATGATGCTCGACAATGCATTGCAATGTTTGATGAAGCGCCGTTTCGTCCAAACGATCCTCACGGTGCAGCATCAGAGCCTGGTTATAGTGCTCAGGATTAGATGGCTGCTGTTCAATAAACCAGTGCTGAATCGGTGTCAAGGCCACGTTTCCTCTGACTTCTCCTTGATCGGACACGCGGGTCACCCGCTGCACCCGTCCATTTAGCTCAGCAATCGTTGGATACTGGAACAGTTCTCTCATTTCCAGCTTGTAACCATTTTGCAGCAATCTCGAAGACACCTGGATGGCCTTAATCGAGTCGCCTCCCAAATGGAAGAAGTTATCCAGTACACCAATTTGTTCGATACCCAGTACAGATTGCCATACCGATACCAATATCCGCTCTACCTCATTACGGGCGGCTACATAATCCTCGCCGGAATCCACGCTTCCCTCCGGCTGTGGCAACGCCCGCCGATCCACCTTGCCATTCGGTGTCAACGGCAATTGCTCCATCTGTACAAAATACGACGGCACCATGTAACCTGGCAATTCCTGGCTCAAGGCGCTTCGTAGCTCACTTGCCGTAATATCCGCAAGGGTGACCACATATGCGCAAAGCTGTTTTTGTCCCTGCTCATCCTCACGTGCAATGACGACGGCTTCTTGCACCGCCTCCAGCTTCAACAGCTGCGCTTCCACCTCGCCCAATTCAATCCGGTAGCCACGGATTTTCACTTGCGCGTCGATCCGTCCTTTGTATTCCAACGTCCCGTCCTCATTCCAGCGAACCAAATCGCCTGTACGGTAGCAACGCTCTCCACTGCGGAACGGACTATCTATGAACTTTTCAGCTGTTAAATCAGGACGATTCCGGTAGCCACGTGCCACCCCGTCGCCGCCGACGATCAGTTCACCCCATGCCCCCACAGGCTGAAGTTGCATGGAACGGTCTACGACATACGCTGTGGAGTTGTGGATCGGACGCCCGATCGGCACTGCTTCCGATTGCACGCCAGCAATCGCATGAGTTGTAGAAAAAGTTGTATTTTCCGTCGGGCCATAGCCATTGATAATCCGTAGGGACGGATGAGCCTCCAGCACCCGGTTAATGTGCGGTACGGATAACACATCACCGCCGACCAACAGTTCTTGTACCCCCTCGAACAACTCCAGATCCTGCTGGGATAGCTGGTTAAAGAGTGGCGCAGTCAGCCACATTGTTGTAATACCATGGCTGCGGACAGCTTCCTTGAGCTTCGGCGCATCCAAAATGACATCCTGGCTTACCAGTACAAGCTGTCCTCCATTCAGCAACGCACCCCAAATTTCGAAGGTGGACGCGTCAAAGACAACAGCGCCGGTTTGCAAAATGCGCGTGTCAGCACCCAGTTGCGCATAGTTTGTATTTTTCACCAAGCGCACAACATTGCGGTGTTCTACCATAACCCCTTTAGGCTGTCCGGTCGTACCCGAAGTGTACATAAGATAGGCAAGTCGATTACCAAATGGATGTGCTCCAGTAGTACTGTCTACGACAGACGAAGAAGATTCCTTTAAAAGGTCATTTTTCAGATTTGAATAATAGGTAAAATCTGCATGACTAGCTTCGTTTTGTTCCCCATGTATGTTATTTGCATCTTGATTATTCTCTGCCTCGTACACAGCGGCATCGCTCAGATCCAGCACAATTCCGGTGTAATCCTCCGGTTGCTGTTTCGCATGCTGCACCAGCAGCAACTCCGCTCCCGAATCTTCCAATAGGTAGCGCACACGTTCAGCCGGATAATCAGGGTCAATCGGCACATATGCGCCGCCCGCTTTGAGAATCGCCAGCATGCCGACGATCATATCTACGGAACGCTCAGCAACGATACCTACAGTTCGCTCAGTGGTAACACCGTTCCCGCGCAGCGTGTGAGCCAGCCGATTGGCTTTTACATTCAATTCGCCATAAGTTAAATGGGCGTTGTCAGACACAACTGCTGTCTGATTCGGTGTACGTGCCGCCTGTTCCTCAAACAGCTCATGAATGCCTGCTTCGTGTGGGTATTCCACTGCTGTAGCATTGAATACGTCGACGATTTCCACCCGTTCTTCCTCACTGATCAGCGACAATTCCTCTATCCGCTTGTGTGGGCCCTGTACCATATGCTCCGCCACACTCAAAAATTGTTGAATAATTCGAGCAATTTCCTGCTCACTAAACAGCTCGGTACGATAATCCAGGTATAATACGAGTCTATCGTCATCCAGCATTTCAACCATGTGAATATCGAAGTCGTTCACTGTATCTCCGCAGAAATCGTTATCCACCTGCTGAATCGCTTCATCAAAACGGGAGAAGCTCAAGGTACGGTACTGAATAGATGCCCCAAATAAACGTTGGATGTCCAGACTACTTTGCTGTTCGCGTAAATCTTGAATAATTTTGTTGTACGGGTAACGCTGATGCCGCAAAATGGACGCCTGCTCCTTCCCTACACCCTGCAAGAAGGCCAGCAGTTCGGATTCCGGTTCGACCAACAGACGAGTAGCCACGGTGCTGACGAACATGCCGATGGTATCCTTTTCTTTCTTAGACGTACGGTTGGCATAGAGAGTCCCTACGGTTAAGTCCTGCTCACCCGTCACTTTATGCAAATAAATATACAGAGCCGCCAGAAAGAACGTGAAAATACTGATTTTATGTTCCTCGCAAAAAGCCGTAACACCACGATACAATTCATGCTTCAGTATAAAACTCTCCCGGCGTGCAGCTGTGCTCAGTGTCAGCGGGTTATATGATTTTAAGCCTGTGGTCTCTGGCAAATCAGCAAACTTTTCCGTCCAATACGTCTTGTCCTTTTGATAACGGTCAGATTGCTCATAGCTTTGCTCTACCTGAATAAAATCCAGATAAGGATTGCCTTTGGTCGGTGCATCCTGACCTGTACCATGCACAATATTCATATAATGTCCGGTGATTTCATTAATGGCCTGATTCATGGACACGCCGTCCGAAATAATATGATGCATTTTAAAATTGAACCAGGTTTCTTCTACCCCTAGCTGTAAAATAACAAATCGGTACAGCTGCGAATCCAACAATGAGAACGGTTGTGGATTATGGCGCTTTAACCATTCATTCGCTTCTTCCGGGGTTACTTGAAGCGTTTCAATATTTTCCGCTGTAAACGGCTCTACATATTGATATGGGATTCCATCCTGAGCAGTGATTTTGATACGGAAAGAATCGTTTTGGGCAATCACTCGGTTCATTGCTTGCTGCAATGCATCTATACGAACAGTTCCTCTAATTTTTACAGTACCGATAATGGTTGAAGTGTTCCGATGAGGATACAAAAGCTCCGTATACCAAATACGTTGCTGTGGCTGGCTTAGGGAAAACAATTGAACATCTTGCTGTGTCATCCGTCTCTCTCCTCGCAAAATAGATATTTGGTAAAAAGAAAATTCGCATATTTATGCGGTTTGTTCCTCTGGATGCTTTCGAAACTGAAGCTCATACAGCTCCGCATAATGACCACCCTCAGCAAGGAGCTGGTCATGAGTTCCCTGTTCTTTGAGCTCGCCATCGGCAAGAACACAGATCGTATCCGCCCTCTCAATCGTAGACAATCGATGGGCAATAACTAATGTCGTACGATCCTTCATCAGCTCATCTAAGCCCTGCTGAACTTCATATTCCGACTCTGCATCCAGGGCCGAGGTGGCTTCATCCAGCAGCAAAATCGGCGCATTTTTGAGCAGAGCACGGGCAATCGCGATTCGCTGTCTTTGACCCCCGGACAAATTGGCTCCGCGTTCACCGACAATCGTGTCATAACCCTCCGGAAGCTCAGCTATGAAGCCGCTGGCATAGGCTGTTTTGGCCGCAGCCTTTACTTCCTCATCCGTGGCATCCGGTGAGCCGAAGCGGATATTGTCTGCTACTGTACCGTGGAACAGTGTAGCCTCCTGTGGTACATAGGCCATTAAATCCCTAACCTCATCCAACCGAAATTCTTCTGCCAAGCGGCCGCGAACCCGCAGCACACCTTCATCCGGTGGGTAAAATCCCAGCAACAACTTCATCACGGTGCTTTTCCCACCACCACTCGGACCGACAATCGCGGTTACCTGCCCTTCTGGCACGACCAAGTTCAATCTTCGCAGCGTTGGACGGTCTGGCTGATAGCCAAAGCTGATATTGTGCAGCTCCAGCGCAGCAGCAGTCTGTTCAATAGAGAGGTCTGAATCCACAGTCTCGACACCGTCATAGGATTCCTTAGGTTCACGGGCTGATGAAGCTGACACCTCTGGATCGATAAGCCCGGTTACTGATTCCTTCTGTTTCGCCGCGGGAAACTGTTCCTCTTCCTTCGACTCATTCAAGATTTCGCGGATACGCGCCAAGCCTGCCAAAGAGTTTTGTAACAGGGATACAGCTGCCCCCAGCTCCAAAAATACCGTTGAAATACCCGTTTGCAGCTGCACAATCTGTCCCAAAACTCCGAGCTCCATTTGCTTCTGCGAAACCAAGATCAATCCAGCAACAAGCACACCGCCCAGCGTAATAAATTCAATAACAAAATTACACATATCCTGCAGTCCCATATGACGTCCCTGTCGGATACTGATGCGATTTATGTCCTCGCTTGCATCGTTGCAAAGTCCACCCACTTTTGTCCTTAACCCAAATAACTTCACCGTCTGTAAACCGGAAAGCAAATCACTCAATCGTTCCGTGAACCTGCTCATCCGTCCCTGTAATTCTTCACTCGTCTGTCGCATTTTCTTCGCAAAATGAGCATTTATCCAGGCTGAAGCTAGTCCTAGTAGAACCGCCATAATCCCAAATCGCCAATCCAGCACCATCAGAATGACTAGTGAGCCTAAGAAAAGCGAAGTTTCCAGTATAATCGAGCGAATATGAACGGTGTAAGCCTGCTCCAGCGTTTGGACATCGTTTGTCATGCGGGAAACAAGATTACCCGAATGGTGTTTTTCGGCTTTTTCATACGATAGCTTGACAACATGACCGAATAGTTTCATTCGTACATCGGCAATTGCGAGCTTGACACATCGTTTATACATATAGCTGCACACTGGGGAAATAAGACTTAACGCCAAAAATGTGCCGCTGACCAAATAGACCGCTCGGTACAGCTCCTGTACATCGCCATTAACCGCAAAATTCAGCAAATAATGCACCACAAAAGAAAGCAAAATTGTGATGCTGGCATTGGTCAGACTGTTGCCAACCAACCCCGTAAAATACCATTTTCGATGCGGCTTCATCAGGGACATCAATTGCTTAAATTCATAAAACCCCTGCTTGAAGGTCACGACGCTCACTCCTTTCCTCAGGCAGTGAATACCCGTTTTCCTCCGTTTGCTGTCCTTCAAAATTTTGCAAATACAGCTTTCGGTACACACCTTCACGGCCTAGTAATTCCTCATGTGTACCCGATTCCACAATGCTCCCCTGATCAAGTACGATAATGCGGTTCGCCTGGCGTACAGTTGACAGTCGATGAGCTATGACCAGTACCGTCCGGTTTTGCATTGCTGCATTCATTGCAATCTGTACCTGAGCCTCCGACTGGCTATCGAGTGCTGAAGTCGGCTCGTCCAGTAGAAGCAGCGGAGCATTTTTCAGCAATGCTCTTGCTATAGAAATACGCTGCTTTTGTCCTCCAGACAATCCGCCTCCCCGTTCGCTCAACAGAGTTTCATAGCCCTCGGGTAGCTGAACAATAAAGTCATGCGCATGTGCCGCTTTCGCCGCCTCGACAATTTCTTTCCGGGTCGCCTCCAGACGTCCATATCCGATATTTTCTGCAATAGTGGCCGGAAAAAGCGACGGTTCCTGAGATACCATCGAAATATGGCTACGCAGGCTTGTTAGGTTCCAATCTGTTAAATTCTTACCAAACAATTGAACGGTTCCGGCATGCTCTCCAGGTTCATTAAATCCGCAAAGCAGCTTGAAGATTGTGCTTTTACCGCCACCGCTGGCCCCAACAATCGCTACCGTTTCTCCTTGTCCTACCTGGAAGCTAATCTCCTTCAGCACCGTGTTCCCTTCGTTGTAGCCAAAGGTTAAATGCTCAAAGCTGACTACAGGAATGTCGTCCTTGCTTTCTGCATCGTCTTCCTTGAGATCTTGGCTTATTGAAGTGATTTTCCCGTCTTGCCGCTCATCTGGCCAATCCAGCACCTCAAACAAATGCTTCGCTGCTCCCCCCGCTTCCTTCATTTGCGAAATGATCGTCGGCAGCATGGCAACAGGCTGCAATATGAACGAAATAAGATATAAAAAAAGGACAATGCCACCAGCATTCAACTCACCTTGTTGAATCAAATATCCACCGTACACAATGACCAAAATAATCGGTGTTGCCAGCATCATCACACCTACTGGAGTTATGAACGCATAGCGTTTTTCTAGCCGCAATCCGCGCTTGATGACCTCCTCCGTAATCACCATATACTTCTTCAACAGCACAGCCTGCATATTAAATGCCTTGACGATAGGAATTCCTCCGATCGCATCCTGTCCCACCGCGTTCAAATGAGCAATTTTCTCCTGAAGCTCCTTGGAGTATTTCTCAATTGGCTTGCTCATCAGTGAGGTTATGATCATTCCTACAGGCATAAGCGCAAGACTTGCCAAAACCAGTTTCCAGCTTGTCAGTAAAAGCAACGTTAAGGATGCCGTAAACACAAGTGGCAAATAAAACAGATTAGCAAACTGCTGGATAAAAAAGTTCTGCAACAGCGCCGTATTGTTTGTTAGACGGGATACCAAATCTCCGGTGAACTTGCTCTCCACGCTGGAAACAGGTAAATCATAAAACTTATGTACGAGATCGCCTCTCAAGTCGCGCAGGGCACTAACACTAAAACGTGCCGAAGCGTACCTCATCACAAACTTACAAGGCATTCCAATTACCGTCATACCAACAACTAGATAGATCATGTTCTGGGTGGAGGAGAATGTTCCCTGTGCCATTTGCTCTATGGCCTTACCCAAAATAATGTCAATAGCTGCCAAACACAAGGAGGAAATCACGGCTATAAAAACCCAAAGATTATAAGGCTTTATATAACGTGTGAGTCTCCGAAAAGCAGAATTTGATCGAAACAAAGGCATCCCTCTTTTTCATTGCCACACTTTAGCAGTGCGAACTTTTTAGATTGGCGATGGACGTCATTGAAGTAAACTCTGTGTCTGAAATGATGAGGGCCTGTACAGAAAAATTGGATTTTAATCTACGCTGGAAAATGCATCATGGTGGGTGGTTTTATCGGTTATTGCTGAGATGGTGATAACGAAGTGTATCGTGATGTGTGGGACATTCAACTCTGCCTGAATCGTGGTTGTGGAGTGCTTGTGTTGTAAGTTGTATGAGCTGCCGCAGCGTGGGCCATCGGCGAGGATGCGGAGAGAATGTCCTCGACTGCGCTCATAACCTCTTGCTCTTGTTCATGGATGAAAAAGTGATTGCCTTCGAACATCCGGACATCCATAGGTGACATCGTATGCTGCTGCCAGGCACGAAGTGAATCTGTGCTAACCTCAAAATCCCTCGTTCCCCCTAAAACCGTCATCGGGCATGCCAGTGGATCTCCCGGCTGATAAACATAAGTTTCACATACCTTAAAATCTGCACGCAGACGAGGCATAATAATTTGCATCAATTCTGCATTTTGCAGCACCTCTTCGGGGGTGCCCTGCATCAAACGAAGCTCTTCGGTGAAAGAATCGTCTGCTAAATTATGGAGCCGTTTCTTGGAGTATGGAAGTTGAGGAGCGGATTTACCAGATACGATGATATGCACAGGTAGTTTTCCAGCTTTGCTGTATAACTGCCGCGCTGTTTCAAATGCGATCAGTGCCCCCATACTGTGCCCAAAAAAGGCAAATGGCTTATGTATGTATGGAGCCATAGCGGGAACCAACGATTGGACGATGTCTTGAAGGGTTTCCATTGGAGCTTCAGTGGAGCGGCTCTCACGTCCTGGGAGTTGTATTGGCAACACAGTAATATCAGGCGCGAGCCTGGACTTCCAAGAGTTAAATATGTAAGCACCACCACCGGCGTAGGGGAAGCAGAATAGTTGGAGCTTCGCAGTCGGTTGGGCCTCTGTTTTAGCGAACCAAGATTGTGATCGAGTCGTCATATGAATTCCTCCATCCTCTATGCAGTTCATAATTTTACAGTAAATCCTTATATCTCTTTTTTTCTTCCAACACTTTCTAGCTTTTTTAAATATACAAACTTTAAAACGGCTTGACACGGGACAAAAGGGCTAAATTACTAGACTTCATAAAAATAAAACAAAATCCATATTATGCTATTTGTTTCCAAACTACAAAAACAACAATTTGACTTTTTCGCTCATTATCTGCCCATCATGATCTGTAAATCTAGCCTAAAACATAATTTCACATTTTCACGAACATTGTAAAACTAAAATCATTATGATTTACAATTACGCCCAAACCCCTTATCCTATAACAATTTTATCTTTACATGCCATTAACATAAATGTAACAAATTCAACCTGATATCATCCGACAAATTCCGCCTTTTTCCGCGCCCACCTTCAACCTCCTATATAATGGAACTAATTTAAAAAAAGCGCACACAAACCAAAATTAATAACTCTTTAAATTTTTAATAAACCGGGTTTTTAAGTAGTTCTAAAGAACTATATTATGCATAATTTTTTTTGACTCTTCGTCTAAAAAAATTAGTTCGAATTGATTTTTTCGCTTCCAAAGCTATGTTTTTTTCTTTTCAAGCCTAATAGAAACTTTTCAATTTTACTTCATAAGTACCTGTTTTTTAGAAATTTATATCCTTGATTTTACTCTTTCATCCCCCAAAAACAGTAACAGCAAACAGCAAGTCTCCCTTTAGTCAGAGACTTGCTGTTTTATAAGTTTATTATGATTGAATTCACCAGCGAGGGAAGTCTTGACTTCAAATTTCAAGAGGATGCCGCTGCCGCGAGCGTACCGGAAGAATCAGCAGTATGATGAATACTTCGCACGAAACGAATCGTTTTTGTATCTGAATGCATTACAACTGAATGGGTTTCAGCTCTGTGACCAGGCAGAGAACGAACCCCCTGCAACCACTCACCAGGCGTCACGCCTGTAGCGACAAACATCACGCCTTGGCGTCCGACCATGTCCTCCATCGACAGCAACGCCCCTGGATCAGTAATACCCATGCGTTTGCAACGTGCAATCTCTTCTTCTCCATGAGGTAGCAAGCGGCCCTGTATTTCTCCGCCCATGCATTTCAGCGCGGCCGCGGCCAATACACCCTCAGGAGCGCCGCCAGAGCCGATATGCAAATCTACACCGCTGTCCAGGCAGGTTTCAATTGCACCCATCACATCCCCATGACCAAGCAGCTTGATCCGAACGCCGCTTTCCCGCAGAAGCTGAATGATCCCGGCATGCCGTGCACGATCCAGAATGGACACCGTAAGATCGGACAAGGATTTCCCCAGTATGCGCGCTGCTTTTGACAATGTAGTCGGGATCGTGTCCTCTAGTGACAGCTTTCCAGCCAATGCCGGACCAACAGCTAATTTTTGCATGTACATATCCGGAGCGTGTAGTAGACTACCACGAGGTGCAGCAGCAATGACCGACAGTGCGTTATTCAAACCGTTCGCCACCGTTTCCGTCCCTTCGAGAGGATCAACAGCAATGTCCATGGCTGGCCCTCTGCGATTGCCTACTCTCTCCCCGATATACAGCATGGGAGCCTCATCCATTTCGCCTTCGCCAATCACGACCGTGCCGTCCATGGATACCGCATTAAAATGAGTACGAATGGCTACTGTTGCCGCCTCGTCCGCGCTATTCTTATCTCCACGCCCTGTCCATTGTGCCGATTGCAGTGCCGCTGCCTCTGTTACCCGAACGAATTCCAATGCCATTTGACTCTCCATACCTATCCCTCCACCTCTCCTAAAAATGATATTACCTACAGGCAAATAAATATTTTCAGGGCAGCTTTGCTGCCATTTTATTTATATCTTTATATAATCTCCTATATCCTACGGCCGATCCTTATCTTTAGAGCAGCTTTGCTGCCTTTTATATTTACACTCCTGTATCCCGTAATTATATTTTCTTTATAAGCGCTGCTTCTAAGTTGTTTCGCTTCTATAACATTCTGATAATCAAGCCTGCTGTCTCTTCAATGGCTTTATCTGTAACATCAATGACCGGACAATTCAGCTCTTTAAACAAAGACTGCGCATACGCGATTTCCTCTTCCACCCTTGTCGCTGTGGCGTATTGCACATTATTAGGAAGCCCCATAACCTTTAGTCGTTCACTGCGTATTTTCAACAGCAGCTCCGGCTGGATCGTCAATCCGAATACTCGGCCATGCTGAACATCCTTCAACTGAACAGGCGGTGTAAGCTCCGGTACAACCGGAATGTTGACTGTTTTATAACCTTTATGTGCGAGAAACATGGATAAAGGAGTTTTGGAAATACGTGACACTCCAAGCAATACTATATCTGCTTTGAGAATGGCGCTCACATCTTTGCCATCATCGTATTGAACTGCAAAATCCAGTGCCTCTACACGCCGAAAATAGTTGTCGTCCAGTCGGTGCAGTAGACCAGGCTTCTCTTTGGGATCGTTATGAAACGTATCGGCAAACGCCTGCATCATCGGTCCCATAATATCGACAGCCCGCACATTCAGCCGGACAGCCTCTTCTTTCATCGCCTCTCTCAATTCCGGCTGTACCAGCGTATAAGCTACAAAGCCTTTACGCTCGGCAACTTCCTCCATTACCCGACTCAGCTCGTCTTCATCCCTCACGTTCATAAATCTTTTGATCTCTGTGTCTGGTAACTCAAATTGGCGCATGGTCGCCTGTACGACAGCTTCTGCCGTCTCACCAATCGAGTCTGAACAGATCGCTATAAAATGACTGCTCGCCTGAACCATTCGATTCCTCCCATTAATCCTCTGCTACCATATCGAGCAACATTTTAATAATATTTGTTTTTGTAATACGTCCCACGACTTTCCAGTGCTCTCCTGGTTTGTCAGAATCCGAAGGGACGACGACAGGCAGGCTGTCGATTTGACGAGCAATAATTTTGCGTGCTGCCTCTAGTACGGTATCCTCTGGGGAAACAGTGACCACATTCGCCTGCCGGGTCATCACAAGACTGACAGGAATGGTTGCTGCATTGGGATTGCCTAACGTTACCTTGAGTAAATCCTTGCGGGAAGCCACCCCTGCCAAATCTCCGTCTTCATCGGTGACAATCAAATTGCTCACATTTTCCAAAAATAGAGCTACGACAGCTTCCTGAATTGTGGTTGTTTCACGTACGATGACTGGAACCCCGTGAAGATCACCGACTTTCATTTGCAAAAGCCGGAATTTTTCCTCCCGGTTCGGCGTGCCCCGCTTTCCAACAAAATAACCGACCTTGGGCTTAGCATCTATGTAATTCAGAATGCCCAATTTGGATAGGTCGGTCCGAATGGTCGCCTTACTGAGATTAAGCATTTCCGCAATCTGGTCACCCGTTATCGGGGCATGCTTTTGTACGATGTTTAAAATTTCTACTTGTCTTGCCGTAAGGTCGATGATGAACGCCCCTCCTTTTTTTGCTTGCGATCTGATATAGAATATAATACGTCATATATAATAATAAATCAACCTAAAAAAGCATATAAAACATCACATATATAAAATTAAAGTGGTTATTCATGTTTTTTTATCATTTAAAACACTTATTCCATACAAAAAACGGGTGCTTTATCCCCCCTCTTTCGAGTAAGGCAAAGCACCCTCTTTCCTATTCGTATCTTAAAGCATCAATCGGACGCAGCTTCGAAGCCTTGCGCGCCGGATATACTCCAAACAGTACGCCGACTCCCATGCAGCACAGAAAAGAGTACAACACTGGCTCTATCGAATACACAATCGGCATTTGGACGAATTTCTCAAGCAGCTTTGCACCCCCAAGACCCACCATTACACCGACTAGTCCACCCATTAGACTAAGAAAAACAGCCTCAGCCACAAACTGCAGCATAATATCACTGCGCTGCGCACCAATCGCTTTGCGAATTCCGATCTCCCTCGTACGCTCCGTGACGGACACCAGCATAATATTCATAATACCAACACCGCCAACACCGAGCGCAATTGCAGCTACACCGATCAGCAGCATATTCATAACCCGGTCAACCCCAGACACTGTTTTTAAGATTTCCGTCTGGGTCATGATTTGAAAATCATCGCCCTCTGATGGCTTTAGCTCATGTCTGGCACGCAGCACCTGCCGGATTTCAGCACTTGCCTGATCAATCCTGTCCTCCGTTGTTGCAGAGGCATTCACCTGCTGAATGCTCATATTGCCCAGCCGTTCCATTCCAGTTGTAATCGGTACATATACCTGCTGCCCGCTGTTGCTCATATTGGAATTGGAATTGGTCAGCACACCAACCACCTTAAAAGGCAACTGCTTGATCATGATGGTCTCACCGACTGCCCTGGAGGCATCCGGGCCAAAAATATTACGGGCTGCATCACTCCCCAGCACAGCCACATTCATCCGTTTATCCACTTCATAGTGAGTAAACGACCTGCCCTGAGCTAGCGACAGCTTTCTCACATGGACAAATGCCAGCGAAGTCCCCTCAATTTGCCCGCTGACCTTATTGCGACTCCACGTAATATCTGCACTGGTCATCGCACTTGGTGCTACCTCTGCGACTGCTTTTTGCTGCTCTAGCGCCTCGATATCCTCCAGAGATATCCCTTTCGTCTGATTGAACGACATGGAGCTGGACCCATCATATGGAGCATAAGGATAGATCATCAGCAGATTATTTCCCATACTATTGATCTGCGATGTAATTGTAGCGGTTGATCCTTTACCGATGGCTACAATCGCAATCACGGCGGCCACTCCGATAATAATGCCCACCATGGTCAGCAAGGATCGCAGCATATTGGTTCGCAAACTATTGAGCGATACACGAATAATTTCCTGAAATTTCATGCCTTCACTTCCTCTGCCGCCATTCTTCGTTTCTCAACAGGCTGATCCTTTTCAATCCGCCCATCTCGAAAATGAATCAGACGCTTGGCGTATTCCGCAACCTCCTGATCATGAGTAACCAGTACAACCGTTTTCCCCTGATCGTTCAGACGCTGAAAAATCCCCATGATTTCCACACTTGTTTTGGAGTCCAAAGCTCCTGTCGGTTCATCCGCCAAGAGAATAACCGGATTGTTCACAAGTGCACGCGCAATGGATACCCGTTGCTGTTGACCGCCTGACAATTCGTTTGGCCTGTTGTTCATCCGGTCGCCTAGACCTACACTTGTGAGGGCATCCATGGCCCGCAAACGACGCTCCTTGGCAGAAACTCCCGCATAGATCATAGGCAGTTCCACATTCTCCAAAGCTGTTGATCGCGGAAGCAAATGGAATTTTTGAAATACAAATCCGATTTTCTGATTACGTATAATAGCCAGTTCATCCTCGCGGGCATCTAAGATCGAATATCCATCCAAATAAAATTGTCCTGACGTAGGTAAATCCAGACAGCCGATAACATTCATCATCGTGGACTTGCCTGAACCAGACGGTCCCATAATCGCAACAAAATCACCGTCAGCAATATCAAGTTGAACCTCACGCAGAGCATGAATTTCCTGATCTCCGACATGGTACACTTTTTTCAAACCCTCAATCTGAATAACATATCTCATGCCCGTTTAAAAGCCCCCCTGCATGCCGCCCATTGCGGAAGGATCTGGCGGAGGTTCAGGAGCAGGCACAACAATCGTGTCCCCCTCCTTTACACCGGATTTAAGCTCTACTCGGTCTGGCGTGTAAAATCCGAGTTCTACGGGCTTAAATGTGCGTGCCCCGGGATTCGCAGCGTTAGCAGAAACATACACGCCATCCTGGCCTCCTTCGGATCTCAGTGCAGTCGCAGGAACGAACAGTACATTTTTGTGTACTCCCAAAATAACGGCCACATTCATAATCATGCCTGTTTTTAGCTTACCTTTCGGGTCATGTACAGACATCTCCATCAAATACGTCGTCATCCCTTCATCCGTAGAGGCTTCCGGTGAGACAAATTGCACCTTGCCTGGAAACGATTCACCCGGATATGCATTGGTCGTCAACACAGCCGTAAGCCCCTTTTTGACCTTGACAATGTCGGTCTGACTTACCTTCACAACTACCTTAAGGTCGTTGGAATCCGAGTTATTCATTACAATAAATGGAGCCGTCGGACTGGTCCCTACATCCCCGTTCACCTTTAAAATCACTCCGTCCCACGGCGCCGTGACCTGAAGCTTGTTTAACTCATTTTTTTTCTGCTCCAACTCAGTTGCCAGTCTTCGAACCTCTATCCGTGAGGATTGAATACTCGATGCATCAGCCGGAACCTGAGTCTTGTGAAGCTCAGCCATTGCAGCACGGTAGCCAATTTCAGCCTCTGAAATGGTGCGACGTTTTTGCGACATAATTTTGCGGAACTGTAAATCTAGATTATCATAGTCCGTTTGTGCTTTATCCAATGCTTGCTCAGCCTGCTCCAATTCACTATTGGATACTGCCCCGGCATCGTGTAAAAATTTTTGGTCTTCATATGCCTTCCGTGCCTGCTCCAACTGCTTTTTGGAAGCTTTCTTCTGACTCTCGGCTTCTTCCAGCTCAAATGATTCTTGCGCTGTATCGACAGCCATTTTGGCCCGAAGTACATTTGTTTTCTGAATTTCAATATCCTCCGCCTTCGGACCCTTCTCCAATTCAGCCAGCTTGGATTTCGATATCTCCAAAGAATCAGACGCACTTTGTATTTGCATTTTAATTTCTGAACTGTCCAGAAGCGCCAGCACTTGCCCTTTTTTGACCTTGTCCCCGGCTTTCACGTTCACCGCAGCCAGCTTGTTATCGCCTGCACTCGTAAAGTTCAGCTTCACTTCCTTGGATGCTTGCACGGTGCCGGACGTGTCCAGCTTCTCGCTCACATCGCCGCGCTCTACTTTAAACGTCTCGTCCTGAACTATAGGTGCTGCCTGCTCTTTGGGCATATTCAGATATACTGCTGCTCCGCCTCCGCCTACAATCAGCAAAACAATCGCAGTCCAGATCCACTTTTTTCTCCGTTTTCTCCGTAGCTTGATTAAAGCATCATTTAAAACCGTTTCTGCCAACGCCTTTTCCTCCCTATGTGCTCCATGGCTTGTTCAACGTATACTCATTTTGATCCAACTCGATCGCCAGCTCTTCCATTTGCCGTTCAATCTGGTTTACTTTCAACTGGTTGTTTTTCAATTCCATCTCAATAATTAGACCTCTGACCCACTTTTTGTGTGATAACTCCAAGGCTTCTTTTGCTGTACGCAAGCTTTCTTCCAGTTGTACGTATTTCTTTTGGTTTTCCTTAACCGTGGCATACAAATTGCGGAGTGATTCAGCAAAATCCTTTTGACCTTTGGCGAGCTCCTCCTTAGCTGTATCAACATCCATTTTAGCTAGATCGTAAGCACCTGCACCGTTATTAAAATCAAAATATCTCACATTGAGTTCCGAAGTTTTGATACTATCCTCCAGCTTCCATAAATTCGGATTCATGTCTGTCAGCTGTTGTATATGTAATTCAATATCCAGCTTCTTCGGTTCCTTGTACACGGGTCGATCCACCATTTCATAGGCTGTTCCGTTAGGCTGTCCCATAAGGAAGTTCAGAGCATCCCTGGATTTTTGCAACGCAATTTTTCCCTGCTCGACCGCTTGCTCCGCCTGGACTCTGGCCTGTGTACTCTCGTTTTTCGCATATTCAGACAGCTTGCCTCGCGCAAATTTGGCAAGTGCAATCTTTTCCTCCGCTTGGGCGATTTCAAGCGCCTCCAGATCATTTTTCACCTGATTCTCTGCTACAAACACACTTTGGTAGCTTTTCATTACATTAAAATAAATCTGGTCTTTGGCATATTGCGCTTGCTTTTTGCTGGCTAGATAGGATAGTGTCGAGGAACTGTAATTCCTCCAGGACGTTTCATTATCAACATACTCATTGTCTATATAATCGATAGGTGAATTACCCAGCTCCTTTTCGGCATTTTTCAATTCAAGTCTACGGCGCTCTACATCCCGCTCGGCGGTACGCGTATTGTAGCTGTTCGTCTGTGCCCATTCCACTGCCTGCTTAAGCGTTAATGGAGGTAGAGCCTGTCCCGTTACGGATGATGTCTTTGACGTAGCTGCAGCAGATGAATTAACTGACATATTTGCTGACATGCTTCCTGATGGACTGTCAGCCTGTACAGTGGTGACCAAACCTGTAGAAAAGGACAATACAAGCAGCACGGCAGCCGCTTTTTGCTTCATAAATGAATTTCTCCCCTTTCGGTGCATCTTCGAATCTTTTCCATTCTTTTCGACATAAATTTCCACGAATTCTTCGCATTCTAATTGTACTTTCAGGTTTATGTTGGTACAAGGTGTCAAAACAATACATTTTTGTAACCTTTGCTGCCAGATTACTCGTTGTAAACTACTTTACACCCCACCAGACATAGATTTAATCTGTTTTTACCTGAACTTTACCTAAATTTCAGCTAATTTTAAGGAAACTAACAGCATCTATTAAGGTTTGGAACATATACTAGAGAAAGAATAACAGCCGCTCACTAGGAGGGTTAATAGATGATAAAAGAATCTCGCATGACAACTACTAACGAACCGTCTGATTTATGGATGACTCGCTTTCTACGCGAATCAGATCAAAAAAAGAAACAACTCATTCGGGAAGCCCGAAAAAATAATGATATACCGCTAATGAACAGTATTTCTTTTCACCTTGCCCAGCGTGACCAGCAGCATCTGATTGGATAAGCTTAACTGGGAAATCTAGTGCTATATATGAATACCCCCCTTCGTTAATCTACATGATACGCCAGTTTAAAAAGAGACGGGACAAATCAAAACTATGATTTGTCCCGTCTCTTTTTGGCGAGGATTCAGACTAGTGTTATATTGTGTCTCAAAAACAATGCCACCTTTGCTCGTTCCTCGCCTATTCTTCCATCTCCGTCTGCGGATGATATAGATATTGATCCAGCGGGATACGTCCGTTTGCATTAAACTGTATGCCCTCTTCTTCCAAGTACAGGCGCTGCAGGGATGCGGACTCATCCTCCTGCAAAGCAATCTCGCCCAAGCGGTTGACTACTCTATGCCATGGAAGTCGATGTTTTTGGCTCAGTGTATGCAAAATTCGCACCACCTGTCTAGCACCTCTTGGGCTTCCGGCCTCTGCCGCAATTTGACCATAAGTCATTACTTTTCCCTCAGGGATCAGCAATATAATCTGAAGCACTCGGGCAGTGAAAGGCTGCATGTTCTAATTCCTCCGCGTTACTATTGCTTTTTTCCATTATTATAGCACCCTGAACAGAGGCCAAAAACCCCTGCTCCTACAAATGTAAGAAACAGGGGGGGAACCTATCATTGCAATTTAGAATCCACTCAGGCCCTGTCTTTTTAAATCCTGTGCTACCAATCGCGCCAGTTCCCTTGCACCCGCAAAGTTTGGATGTAGTGTATCACCGTTCATATACAAAGCCAGCGTAGCATCTTTGCCAATAGAGGTGAAATAAGCTGAACTAAGAACATTCAGATCGACTAAAGGCGTTTGTTCCTCTTGAGCCAGTGCCAAAATAGCGCTTCTATACCATCTGTTTTCAGCGTTGTGTACATTGTTAGCATTAAAGTCAGTGGCTCGGCCTTGCGGTGTTGACAGAATTACCGTCGCCCCCTTAGCCTTCACCTGCCGAATCATATCCCGCATCCAATCCTTAAACTCCGCTTCGCTTTCGTTATGCTTTGGATTGGTGTCATTAATGCCTAATTGGAGAATAAAATAATCCCCTGGCTTGATATATTGAACGATCGCCTCTAACTGACCATCGTGATGGAAGCCTCTAGCAATCTGGCCCCCTGACGCCATATTGCGAATTTGAAAAGTATTCGTGTTTACAAACTCTGGCAGCAGTTGACCCCATCCTGCCTGCACACTGCTATCTAGCGGATAATAGTTACATACCGTAGAATCCCCGCCGATATAAATCGTGCGATTCGTAACTGGATTGCTAGACAATTGCCTGATTTCCAGTGCACTGAGTGTGAAGACTGCGCCCTCTTTGCCTTCAGTAACTAGCAGATTTAATTGTCCGTCTGTCACTGGAATTTGAAAACGATCCTTAGCCCCATTTCCCGTCATATTTATGACCTGATACACCCCTTCGGCCGCAACACTCGAACGAGAAGTATTTCCTAAAGTAACCGACACCTCATACAAACCTGGAGGAAGATCGACGTCGAAAGTATTCTCGCTTTTCGTACCTGTAGCCAAGAATCGTACCGCATCACTTGCCACCCCAGTCCCCGATGCACTGACATTACGCATATTCTCAGGGGTACGAAAGCCATAGCCACGTGCTGAGTCATAGGACACCGAAGCGCTCACTCCGGTATACCCCGTTTCGACCGTACCCCCGCCAAAATCAAACTTGTACTCGCCAGT
This sequence comes from Paenibacillus polymyxa, assembly GCF_015710975.1. Classification (NCBI taxonomy): domain Bacteria; kingdom Bacillati; phylum Bacillota; class Bacilli; order Caryophanales; family Paenibacillaceae; genus Paenibacillus; species Paenibacillus polymyxa. The sequence goes on from NZ_CP049783.1 coordinate 5,238,226, forward strand.
TGATGCATGTGCCGGGGTAGCTATACCCAGCCCCGGCGCACCACATAAAAAGGCTGCTAAAAGCATACCAGTCAATCCTTTTTTCCACTTCATTCTTCATTCCTCCTCCAGATTTTTAATTGCATGAAGCAAAGAATATTTTTGTAAGCGTATACATAAAATTCTACCCATGGTTGCAGGGTTGTACCTATGTCATTCTTATGCAATTGAAAAGTAGCTTATTCGTTAAGCTGAACTTGTACTTGTCAGCCTGCATAGTGAGTATGATCCAGTATATTATATGCCTGTACACAAAAAAGCTTCGCAGATCCAACTGCGAAGCTCCCTGAAGCAAAATTCCGTTAGTTCAAAACTACTGCATTAATCCGAAACCAAAATCCCGTCGAAGCTCTCTGGACCTACTCGTATTGTACCCAGCAGGTTAGCTGATACAAAGGCTGTATACACCAATTGTGGCGTAATCGGTGGGTTAAAATCATCTGCTGAGAACGCAATAACCTGTGGAGCTAATAAACTTAAATTAAAAGTTGACGTAGCCGAATAAACAACAGGGTCTGTTATCTGCGTACCTCTGACAATAGTAATTGTAATCCCCACTAAATCAAGTGGAATTTGAAGAGATATAGTTCCTTTAAGCAGAACCCGTGGTGTACCTGTAGCTCCTTGGGTGTTTAATCCGATCTGTCCGAACAATTGCGGCGTATTTAAAAGAGTGATTGGGATGGCAATAGAGTTGGCTGTCGAAGCATTTTGGGATGTTCTTCCATCAATAAATGTTCCCATAGTTTCTCCTCCTCTCTCTATCAGATACTCATAATCTATGAAAAAATCAGTTTTGTGCTTGGACTGAATAACTTGTAAAACACACAACTTCTGATGAATAGGCGAATGTACAGCCCCTTCTCTGATCCTGTGAATACACTAAACCAACACTGGGAAAGGAGGGACGTAATGTCCAATAAGTTTAGAGCCACGTTGAGGGGGGCTAATGAAGTGCCTCCTGTCAGAACGAATGCGACAGGAACTGCGGAATTTCGTTACCGTCCAGCGAGCCAGCAATTAAGCTTTGAGCTGACGGTTCGCAATATTTCACGGGTAACTGAAGCGCACATTCATCTGGGACGAAGAGGTGAAAATGGTCCTGTTGTTGCTACACTGTTTGGCCCTTCGAAGTTTGGGATTACCGTAAGAAGAGGTGTCGTTACCGGCGTGCTGCGTGCAATTGATCTTACCGGTCCACTCAGAGGCAGAACCATTAATGATTTGGTATGCCAAATTAGAGAGGGCAATGCCTACGTCAACGTCCACACGATCCGTCATCCGAACGGTGCCATTCGTGGGCAAATCAGACGCGCACCTATCAAACGTTGCAAATAACGAATGAACATGAGTACTAAAAAGAACTTCCATGCTGCTCATTTTGAGCCTATGGAAGTTCTTTTTTTTAATTCTTAACAAAAGTTAAGAAGTTCATAAGCGATTCTTAAGCCGCTCCCTTTCAGGTTGTTAAGAACTTTATCTTTTAATAGAAAGAGTTCAACAAGATACAGTTCACTACTGAAAGGAAATGAAGCTTATGAAGCCTACGACCAAAGAAAAAATTCCTGAATTACAGTTGGTCAGAGCCATGGCGATTTTAGCCGTCTTAATGGTACATGCCACTTCCTATGCAACAGTCCAACTTACAAATTCCAGCCTTTATGTTGTATATAATGCGCTCAATGTGTTGATGAAGTACGGTACCCCTGTATTTATCGCGCTTAGCAGTATGGTGCTGTTCTATAACTATAAGGATCGTCCGCTGGGACGACAGCTCTTGAGGCGCTTTTATAAGCAGAGATTGCTGTACATCCTCTTACCTTATGTCATGTTTTCTCTGTTTTATTTCATCCTGTCCCTTATGGCTGGCAGTACCGAACCATGGAGTATAATTACACTTGCGGAAAACCTTGCTCTGAAACTGGTTACGGGCAAAGCGTACACCCATTTATATTATATTTTTATCATGATGCAATTTTATCTTGCATTTCCATGCATACTGTGGCTGTTCCAGCGTTATCGGCAATTTCCGCAATGGTCTATTGTCATTGGGCTGCTGCTACAGTGGTCATTTATAATTAGCAACAAATTTCTTTTTCAGGTTCAAAATAAAGGCAGCTGGGCGCTGTCCTATGTGGCCTGCTACATGCTGGGCGCAGCTCTCGGCTATTACTATCCCCAGCTTCGAACTTGGTTTCTGGTACGTAAGGAGGAACGAAGCTTTACAAGTATGCTGACATGGATCGCAATTTGGGCTTTATGGCTGATTTCAGCCACCATTCATGTCTATATGTGGTACGAAAATAGATTGTACGGAACCTCGTACAATTCGCTAGTTTTTGAACTTATGTATAACATGTACAGCCTGTCTAGTACGCTGGTATTACTACAGATTTCCTTTTTAATGTATAGAAGACAACATTCCTTTGTCATTCGCAAGCTGGAACGTCTGGGCACACTGTCCTTTGGTGTGTATCTCATACATCCATTTTTCCTACTCTTGTATCGGCAGTTTTCACCACACATTGGCTCACCGCAGCTTATTCATGTGTGGTACGCTGGAGGTTTTTTCTGTGCACTTCTTTGTTCTTGGCTCGTCGTGTCGGTCATCGCCCGCTTCCTGCCATGTGCTTGGATTTTGTTTGGTCAGCTACCGGGCATAGGAAAAAGGAAATCCCCGCGAGAAGAGCGCATGTCTTCGCCCGAAACGCTACTATTCAAAGGCCGATGATATCCAACAAACGACCTGAGAAGAGTGTCCATAGCCTCCATCGCCAAAAAGGTATATAATACGCCCATATTGTATACTGCTGGAAAGAACAGAAAGGGTGCACAACCATGCATAACATGCATAACGGAACCATTTTATTAGTAGACGATGAACCTGAAATTATTAAGCTCATGCAAATATATTTAGAAAATGAAGGATATCGCTTGCTCATGGCACGGGACGGACTGGAAGCGCTGGAGCAGGTTAATCGGGAACAGATAGATGTAATGGTGCTGGATGTGATGATGCCCAACATGGACGGGATTGAAGCCTGCATGAAAATCAGGGAAACCGAGCATTTTCCGATCATTATGTTGTCTGCGAAGGGACAAGATATGGACAAAATTACAGGGCTTAGCGTTGGGGCCGATGATTATGTCACCAAGCCGTTCAGCCCGCTGGAGCTAGTGGCACGCATCAAATCCCAGCTACGTAGAGTACGGAAATATACCCACTCCTCTCCTATATTGGAGCATGAAATGGTACTGGATGAACTCTCCATTAACACTGTTACACATGAGGTCACTCTCGCTGGAGAATCCGTTAAGCTGACTCCGCGTGAATTCGCTATTGTTGAGCTTTTGGCTCGACACCGGGGTCAAGTGCTGAGCATGGAGCAGATTTATGAGAAGGTCTGGAAGGAACAATATCTGGAATCCAACAAAACGCTAATGGTACATGTGCGTAAAATTCGCGAGAAAATTGAGACTGATCCGCGAAAGCCCAAATACCTGAAAACAGTGTGGGGCATCGGCTATAAAATGGAAAAATTCGATTAATGGAGGACTTGCGTCTTGAAGGCAAAACGATACGATACGCTGGGATGGAAGCTGGCAGCCCTTAGCCTTGCCGCCTTCACTTTAACTGGACTAATTTTAATGGTGTTTTATTATGGAGCGTCTTTGCTGTTATGGCTGAATCCCTCGCGTTCTTTTTTTGGCACTCGGCTGATCCGCTGGACCGTCAATCACATTGGTTCCTCACTGATCTTGCTGGTGTGTGGGCTGCCTTTATATATTTATTTCTTTTTCCTTTTTACCAAAAATACGATTGGCTATCTACGCGAGATTACGACAGGGATGCAGAATTTCGCGGACGGAAATTTATCCTATTCGATTCCGGTATCTTCCGCAGATGAACTGGCAACCTTGGCAAAAAATATGAACACCATGGCAGACAAGCTCCGTCTTTCAATAGAAGAAGAACGGGCTTCCGCCAAAGCGAAAAACGACCTGATCACTGGTGTATCCCACGATCTTCGCACCCCGCTAACATCGGTGATTGGCTTTTTGGAGTATATTGAAACCGACCGTTACCGGGATGAAATTGAGCTACGCTATTATGTAAACATTGCTTATGAAAAATCGCTGACGCTTAAAAAGCTGATCGACGAGTTATTTGAATACACGCGTGTGAGTGGTGGTAGCCTGCCACTGGAGCTGGAGCCTGTAGACCTCGGCAAATTGCTCACTCAACTTGCTGAGGAATTTGTACCCTCACTGGAACAGGCGGACATGTCCTATCGTGTCCGAATCGTTGAGCCTGTTCGGATTTTGGCCGACACGGACGAGCTGGTGCGCCTGTATGAAAATTTATTTTCCAATGCGATTCGATACGGAAAGGATGGCAAGCGTCTCGATATCACGATAGGACGTGAAGGCGATGAAGCGATAGTGATCTGCACCAACTACGGCACCCCGATTCCACCGGAAGATGTCCCACATCTCTTTGAACGGTTTTACAGAGTGGACAAATCACGCTCCAAGGAAACCGGAGGTACCGGGCTGGGCCTTGCTATTACCAAAAGCATTACCGAACTGCACAATGGCCGCATTTCGGTTAGGAGCAATCGTAGACAAACGGATTTTGAAACCCGTTTTCCGATCTATCGCGCCCGTTAGACGGGCAGTATAACGCTAACCAACCAACAACGTATAAACGATACCTGGTCCGTGTACACCAATCGTCAAATCATTTTCGATATCCGACGAGCGGCTCGGTCCAGTAATAAAATGAATGCCTGCGGGTAATTGCTCACGCCCTGCTACGTCAAAACGGCTTAAAATCTCGCCCAGTCGTGTTCGCAGACGTTCCACGGGCAGGAGAATAATCAGCACGGTCGGCAGCAGACTGACCGAGCGCCCCTTCTCCGGCGAGGATAGCACTGCTACCGAGCCGGTGTAGGCGGCGGCCTCATCGGCCATGACGATGCCGATATCGGCCTCCGCGGCGCGTGCCTTCCAGTTTTGGGCTGGATCGGTGTTCCACACCGACAGTCGGACTTCCGGCAGCGCTGCTTCCAACTGGAGCGCATCCAGGTCCGGCTCATTCTGCCGGACGATATAGGCTGCTCCCAGCTCGCGCGCCTTGTGCGCGATCCAGTCTGCCGCCTTCTTCAGATCCGGCAGACGCACTACGTGTCCGCCAACACTTGTAAAGTTGGCGGTGAACTCCTCGATGCGCTGCTCCGCACTCCATTCGAATTCGTGCCAAAACGCAGGTGCGCCGCGAAACGGCTGCTTCGGTGGCTCTGTCTGTCGCGGACGCTTGAGCCGCGTCGCAATGCCTTCCATAAAGCGTGCCTGCTTGACACGGGATTCTGCTTGCATGTGATGAAGCCATGCTTCATGCTCCGCTTTTGCTTGCGCAGAAGGATTACGCTGTTCACTCATGCTGCATCCCTCCTTTTCTTCTATCCGCCAAGATCGTCTCCATTCGGCTGAGAATGTCCGGATGCATGACCTTGCGTTCCTGCTCCAGCTCACGCGCTAGTGTGTTCCAGTGCTGACGGAAGGACTTATTCGCCAGACTAGGAGCCACACGGTACGTATTCCAGCCTTTTAAGGGGCCAAGCTTAAGGGTAATTTCTCCCTTACGAACCACCGCTTTCTGTGCGATCTGCCCGAGACTGATCGCCGCAGCGAATCGCTTCGAGCTGGAAACTACCGCCGCAAAACCTTTCATCCCGATCGTCTCCAGCTTATCCCCTTGTCCTGCCTCCACCTTGCGTCTACGCAAATAAACCAGCATATCATGCAGTGGTATTTTGACCGGACAGGCTTCATAACACGCTCCACACAGACTGGACGCACTCGCAATATCGTTCCACTCTTCAATGTTGCCATGAAGGGCAGGCGTAAGCACTGCACCGATAGGACCGCTATATGTCCCGCCATACGCGTGCCCCCAATGTGTCGGTACACCGGACAAGCGTTCAGGCAAGCGCCGCAGCGGATGCAATTTAACAACTCTTGAAACTCAGGATTGCCTAGCTGAAGCGAACGCCCGTTATCTACGATAATAATGTGCATTTCCTCCGGTCCATCGGCATCCTGGCTGCGCCGGGGTCCTGAAATACCGGACATATACATCGTCAGCTTTTGTCCGGTAGCGGAGCGTGGCAGCAATGTAGCCATCACCTCCAAATCTGTCCAGGATGGAATAATTCGCTCCATACCCATCAGTGTGATTTGCGTTTTGGGCAGAGTAGAAACCATGCGAGCGTTGCCTTCATTTTCAAACAAAACCATGGAACCCGTCTCGGCAATGGCAAAATTGCAGCCTGTCATGCCAATATCCGCTTCTAGAAACTTTTCACGCAGCTTTTTGCGGACAAAGCCCGCCAAAATCGTCGTATCTGCGGACAGCTCCTCCCCTGCTTCTTTAGACAGCAGCTCGGCAATCTGATAGCGGTTTTTGTGAATCGCAGGGATCACGATATGAGATGGTGCCTCTCCCGCCAGTTGAATAATATACTCACCGAGGTCACTTTCAATCGTCTCGATATCCGCACCTTCCAGCGCCTGATTCAAATGCAGTTCCTCCGACACCATCGACTTGGATTTGACGACAGAACGGGCTTGATTATGCGCGGCAATGTCCAGTGTAATGCGCACGGCATCCACTGCGGTGTCGGCAAAATGGATATGCACCCCGTTGGCACGGGCATTTTCTACAAACAGATTTAGGTAATAGTCCAGATGGGCAATGGTATGAAGCCGAATTTGACGCCCCCGCTCACGCCATTCCTCCCAATTTCCATGCTGCTCTGAAGCTGTCCGCTTGCCGTTGCGCAGTCGCTCGGTAGTGAAACGAACTGCATTCCGCAAAAAATCATCATTCAGAGCCAGCTCTGCACGTTTTTTGACCTTTTGATTCATAGAGTGCGTATGTACAGCGGTCATGCGTGCTTCACCCCTTCGTATAACAGCTCTGCCAGATGCATCACCCGAACTGGCTCTTTCCGATATCTGAGATTACCGGCGATATTCATCAAACAGGCCATGTCCAGTCCGACCAGTACCTCGGCTTCCGTCTCCCTGATATGGTCCACTTTTTCAGTCACCATCGCTCCCGAAATATCGGGCATTTTCACCGCAAAAGTACCACCAAACCCACAGCAGTCCTCCGCAAAAGGAAGCGGCACTAATTGCAAACCCTTTACGCTGCCAAGCAGCTTCATCGGTTCCTCCTTTACGCCGAGCAAACGTGTTCCATGACAAGACGGATGATAGGTTACCGTATGCGGAAAAGACGCACCCACATCGGTCACGCCAAGCACCTGCACCATAAATTGTGTAAACTCATACGTCTTTTGCTCCAGCCTCCGTGCCGACTCCAGCCACTCAGGCTCATCCTTGAACAACTCCGGGTAATGATGAATCATATATGTGCAGGAACCGGAAGGAGCTACGACAAAATCACTGTTATTAAACGCTTTCAAAATCGTTTTTGCCGCTGCCCTTGTTTCATCCCAATAGCCGCTGTTATAGGACGGCTGCCCGCAGCATGTCTGCACCTTGGGAAATTCCAGCTCGACACCATATCTGGCAAGCAAGCGGGCCATCGCTTCCCCTACCTTGGGATACATCGCATCACTTAGACAGGTAATAAATAAAGATACCTTCAAACGGCACACCCCTTCCGTCCATTTTCCAAAGGAAAACTTTCATCATAAGCATAAGCTTGCAGTGGGATTCTCACCTATGTAGATCTTACTCATTAGAGAATCCCGCTGCAACAGCGATCGTAAATCAAATGAACCGCAGAGCGACCTCACGCCGGAAACTACCTGCTTACACAATCGTAACCGGAATGGACAACTCTACGAGCTGACTGCGAATCGGGTCCGACAGCCGCGAATCTGTAATAATTTCGGACACTTGCGTCAAGTTCACGACATGGGTAAACGCCTGCTGCCCGAATTTGCTCGCATCTGCCAGTAAAATTACCCGATCCGCAATGCTGACCATTTTCTGCTTCAAACGAGCTTGCAGCTCATTTGATTCACTAATGCCGCGATCCAGATGAACTCCCTGACTGGAAAAAAACAGCTTATCCACATAATAGGTTTCTAATGAACGCTCTGCGAGCGGGCCCACGAATGACAGTGAACGTTGAAGCAGCTGTCCTCCCGTCGAAATGACCTCGATTTTTTCCTTACCTGCCAGCTCTGTAGCTACCCGAATCGAATTCGTCAGTATCGTTAAAGGAATATCCGGCAGACTGGACGCCATATACCAGGCAGTCGTACTGGCATCCAGCAAAATGCGATCGTGCGGCTGAATCTGCTTGACCGCTTCCTCAGCAATCCGACGCTTTTCCTCCGCGTTCATAATTTCCCGTACCGCATAGGGCGTTTCAGGCTGCTCGTTTTTGACACTAACCGCTCCCCCATGAGAACGGCGCAGTCGTCCCGCCTGCTCCAGACGATCGAGATCGCGGCGAATCGTTTCTTCCGTTACTTTACACAGCTCACTCAATTCGGACACCCGTATGCTTCCTCTTTCATTTACGAGCTGCACTATCATCTCATATCTTTCTGCGACCAGCATGGCAATCTCACTCCACATCTTTAATGTACAAAAAGTCCTGTCACCCGCCGGAACCGCCCGTAGGCATCCTCCCACGCTTCTGACTCGGCAGGTTCATATTCCTCTACGGTAATAGAATCCGCAATGACCCGGCGTGCTTCCCATATATCGGCGAACTTTCCCTGTGTCATCCATTGTACCGCAAGATTGCCGATTGCGCTCGCTTCTGCGGGTCCTGCCCATACGGGTTTTTGAATCGAATTGGCCGTCCATTGGCACAGCAAGCGATTTTGAATCCCTCCGCCGACCATATGCAAACCATTAAAACGCTGTCCTGACACCCGTTCTGTAAGCTCCAAAATGTAGCGATACTTTAACGCCAGACTTTCCAGAATGCAGCGCGTAATCTCTCCCGGCGTCTCCGGCATTAGCTGCCCGGTATTGCGGCAGTATTGGCGTATGCGTGTTTTCATATCCCCGGCATGCAGAAACAGTTCATCATCCGGGTCAATCAAACAAGTGAACGCTGGAGCCTGTTCTGCCATATGAACCAATTCAGGAAAGGAATAGGAATTTCCCTGCCGTTCCCATTCTCTGCGCGCCTCCTGTAGAATCCACAGTCCCATGATATTTTTTAGCAGCCTGTAGGTTTGGCCTACGCCGCCTTCATTTGTAAAATTAAATCGAAGCGTATCATCATTAATTACTGGCTGTGCGGTCTCCGTTCCCATCAGGGACCATGTTCCGCAGCTCAAGTACGCAAAGGACCGCTCCAGCGCTGGTACGGCAGCCACTGCTGATCCTGTGTCATGCTCTGCTACTGCAATCACAGGAATCGCTCCAATACCCAGATCCGTCATGACCGATGAACGGATTGTACCTGCAACACTTCCCGGCTCCAGTACCTCTCCAAACCAAGAGCGGGGAATGTTGATTCCAGACAAAAGCTCATCATCCCATTTTTGCTGTAACGGATGATATAATTGCGTGCTGGTTGCATTAGAAAACTCATGATACATTTCACCTGTCAGAAAATACCGCAGCAAATCAGGGATCATCAGGAAATGTTCTGCCTGCTCCAGCAAGGGTGATCTTGCATTTCGCATAGCAGCCAGCTGATAAATCGTATTAAACGCCAAAAACTGAATGCCTGTGCGCTGAAAAATAAAATCTTTTCCCAGCCGTTCCTGTACTTCTTCCATTACTCCATGGGTGTGCCAATCCCGATAATGATAAGGGTTGCCCAACAATTCGCCGGTTTCTCCAATCAGTCCAAAATCGACCGCCCAGGAGTCAATCGCCAGGCTGGATGGATTCACTCTCATATGCTTGGCTTTGAGCAATCCTTGCTGAACCTCGTGATAGAGACGCAATATATCCCAGTGCAGGCGCTCCCCAACCTTGACCGGATCATTGGAAAAGCGATGGATTTCCTCCACCACGATACGTGAATCGGTTAATTTTCCGAGTAGAACCCTGCCGCTGCTTGCCCCCAAATCATAAGCGAGGATGCTCACCAGCTCGCACCACCCTTGCCTCTTTGCAAAATCTGCGTACCATACTCAGACGCCAAATAGGATTTCATTGGATCTGCAGGTAATCCTTGCTCTTCACGGATTGCTTTGAGCAACGGGGCCACATCAAACTCAAATGCTTGGCGTACGGCATCCTCCGCACCCAGCACATCCTGACGGCTCACCGCTTCCTCCACCTCTGCATGATTGATCAAAAGTGCCTTCGCATATTGAGTCTGCACATTTAGGACCGAGCGAATCATGGCCGGAATTTTGGGTTCGATATTGTGCGACTGATCGATTAAATAAGCAATTTTATCGACAGTATGACGGATATCTGCATCGACATCCTGAGCTGCGTTCAAAATCTGATAAAAGATTAAAAACAGCTCATACGGATTGGAGGAACCCACGATCAGATCATCATCCGCATATTTATAACTGTTAAAATGAAAGCCACCCAGTCGCTTCTCATCCATTAAAAACGCAACAATATGCTCCACGTTGGCTCCCGGTAGATGATGCCCTGTATCCACCAGCACCTGTGCCTGCGGCCCCTACTTGGTCGCGTAATGGTACGCCATGCCCCAATCAGCAATATCCGTATGGTAAAAAGCCGGCTCAAACGCCTTGTATTCAATCAGCATGCGCATATCCGGCGTAAGCGCCTTATACATTTCATGGAGCGCCTCCAGCATCCAATTTTTGCGTTTGCGAATGTCCCCCTGACCGGGATAATTCGTTCCGTCCGCAAACCATAGGCTAAAGTCGTTGGAGCCTGTTTCCTTTGCAATATCCACGCATTCCAGCAAATGGTTGATAGCCTTGCGACGGATTGCCGGGTCTACATTAGTAACGCTACCGAGCATGTAGTCCTCGTCTTGAAAGAGATTGGGATTTACCGCCCCAATTTGCAGGCCAAGACTTTCGGCATGACTGCGAAGCTTGCCATAATTGTCAACTTTATCCCACGGGATGTGAATGGCAACGGACGGACACAAGCCTGTCAAGGCATGAACCTGTGCGGCATCCTCCAGCTTTTCGAACGGATCACGCGGCACACCCGTTTTCTGAAAGACTTTAAAACGTGTACCTGAGTCGCCATATCCCCAGGAAGGTGTTTCTATGCTAAGCGCTTTCAGTTTGGTCTTTACTTGCTCTAGGTCAATGCCTCGTTGTTGCTGTTGTTCCTCGAATAAGGCGTACGCTTTGTCACTCATCGTGGTTCCTCCTTGGAAAATGAAGTGAGTTATGGGAGGCCGCTTCGCTGCTTACCACCCATAAAGTCACTTCTAATTTAAAGTGTTGGTGTATATATAAAAGGATGAAAACACGCAAATAAGTGTTGTTGCTTATTTACGTGTTTCCCAGAGTATTTTACATCCCTTCGGAACTATGGGCTTGTGCCCTCGATTAATGAAATGGATTAGTGAAATAGAAATGAGTCTATCGCTTACAGAGATTCATTTGAATTTGGCTAGCGTGTAAAGGCTGCTGGGACGCCGCCATCGATGGTCAGCATACATCCTGTTGTTTTCTCCGCCTTGGATGAGGCGAAAAAGGCTATGCCCTCCGCGATATCCTGCGGATAGATATTGACCAGCAGTGTCGTCCGCTTGCGGTAATGCTCCTCCAGCTGGTCTGGCTCGATGCCGTAGGCAGCGGCGCGTTCATTGCGCCAATTGGAGTTCCAGATTGCCGAGCCTTGCAAAATCGCATCCGGCAAAATAGTGTTTACGCGGATACCGTATTCCCCGCCTTCTGCGGCAATACAGCGAGCCAGATGCGCTTCCAGCGCCTTGACCGAGCTGTAGGCCGTTACATTTTTGCCTGCGTAGATCGAGTTTTTGGAACCGACGAACACCATGCTGCCGCCAATTGTCTGTTCCTTCATCAGCTTGAACGCTTCACGCGCGACTAAAAAATAGCCTGTTCCCAGCACGTTTACATTTAAATTCCATTCCTTTAATGATGTTTCATCGAACGGACTGGATGTAGCAAGCCCTGCGTTGTTAACGATGACATCTACACCACCATAGATCAGCGCCGTCTCGGCATAGGCCGTCTGGATTTGCTCCTCCTGCGTCACATCCATTTTCACGGCAATTGCACGGTTTTCACCGTAACTGCTATTGATGTCTGCAGCTACCTTTTGCGCACCTTCCAGATTGAGATCTGCCAATACAACATGCGCACCTTCATCTACTAAACGCCGTGCGGTTGCACTGCCGATTCCGCCTGCACCACCCGTAATGAATGCAATTTTGCGTGAAAATTCTGCTTCTGCCGGCGCAAGTGACAGCTTATAAAGCTCCAGCGGCCAGTATTCCACGTTGTAAGATTCATTTTCACTAAGCGAAACAAATTCTCCTAACGCCGTTGCTCCTCGCATGACAGCAATGGCACGATGATATAAGGCGCCGCTCACCTGCGCATTGCTCCAGCTTTTGCCTGTGTTGATCATACCGATACCCGGAATTAAGATGACACGCGGTGCTGCTTCAAATCTCACGTCTCCTTCATGTCGATTGCGCTCAAAATAAGCTTGGTACTGCTCCTTATAGGTTGCTATACCCTCGGCAAGCTTAACTTTCAACCCCTCTACATCCTCCATATCCGGTGTCCAATCTACATAGAGCGGCTTCATTTTGGTATGAACCAGATGATCCGGGCACGCTGCCCCAATCTGAGATAAAGCAGTAGAATCCTGGCCGTTCACAAACTCCAGCACATCCTCCGCGTCATCAAAGGTGAGGATCATCTTTTTCTCATCACTGACTGCACCTCGAACGGATGGCATGATCTGGGACACCATGCTGCGCCGCTCCTCTAAAGTAAGCGCTTTATATTTTACGCCTCCAAATGCCTTCTTTTCCTCTTGGCAAGCTTTAATATAGCTTTCTGCTTCTTGGATGATTTCAATCGTTTTGGCATAAGCTGCTTCGGAAGTGTCTCCCCACGTAACCAAGCCATGCTTTTCCATCAGTACCAACTCAGCTTGTGGGTGCTCGAGCACCCCTTGGGCAATCATTTTCGACAGCTTAAAGCCAGGACGGATATAAGGTACCCATACAAAACGTTCACCGAAAATTTCCTTAGCGATTTCCTTGCCGTTATGCGCACAGCACAAGCTGATGATCGCATCCGGATGTGTATGATCGACATGCTTAAATGGCAAAAATGCGTGTAGCAATGTCTCAATTGAAGCCCGCGGATGCTTGGCATCTATCATACAGTTCGCCAAATATGCGGTCATATCCTCGTCAGACATCTCTTCCCGTTCAAACAGTGGACGAATATCCTCCATACGAAGCCCTGTGAAGTTATGCGCTTTCATTGTTGCGAGATCGGAACCGCTACCCTTAACATACATCACCTCTACTTCACGCCCGCGAAAATCTTGTATCGTCGTTTTGGCCGAAGTGTTGCCGCCTCCCCAGTTGCACACGCTCCGATCTGTGCCAATCAGGTTAGAACGATATACGAGCTGTTCCAGCGTGCTTTTCTGCTCAGATGCTTGCGAAGAATTCCATAGACTTTGTACCATAGGAAAAAGACCTCCAAGTTCTGTTTTGGTTTTGAATGGCTTTATTAAGGTGGATATTTTTATTTACGGAGACTATAACACTTTTGTTTAAATTTGAAAATATAAAATACAAAAATAATCAAAAATAATTTTTAATTTTATCCATATGTAAACACGAATATATACATCTGTAAAACAATCATGACCACACAGACACACACAGACAATAAAGGCCGTGCCAGGAATGGTTATAAGAACCTCTCTGGCACAGCCTCGTTTGTTTAACTCAATTATTTACCCATCCATGCGCATCACTTGAGCTAGCAACTCGTACGAACGCAAACGTGCCTGATGATCATATACCTGAGCGGTGGTAATCAACTCATTGGCTCTCGTCTGGTTGATTATAAAATCCAGCCTTTGCTTGACTGTGTCAGGACTACCGATTGCTGAATACCCCAGCATATTACCACGAACCATCTCCTTCTCCTGCTCACTCCAAAGCTTATCCATGTCATCGACTGGTGGTTTTAGTCCTCCGCTATGTCCGCGCAGCACATTTAAAAATTGTTGTTCTTGTGAAGTAAAAAGCCGTTGTGCTTCTTCATCAGAATCTGCAGCAACCACATTCACACCAACCATCACATACGGTTGATCCAGTGCCTTGGACGGCCGGAAATTACGGTGATACAATTCCAGCGCCTGTAGCAAATGAGCCGGGGCAAAGTGGCTAGCGAACGCAAACGGCAGCCCAAGCTGACCTGCCAGCTGAGCACTGAATCCGCTTGAGCCCAACAACCAGATAGGTATATCCATCCCTTCTCCTGGAATCGCTCTCACCCCCGGCACGGCTCCGTTTAACGCTGGATTCAGGTAAGAGCGGAGCTCATTCAGTTGCTCGGGGAAATCTTCCCCCGTGGTGTGCAGCCCTCGCCGCAATGCTCTCATTGCAGGTTGATCCGTGCCGGGAGCCCGACCAAGTCCCAGATCAATTCGCCCCGGATAAAGCGACTCTAAGGTTCCAAACTGCTCCGCAATCATGAGTGGAGCATGGTTAGCCAGCATAATACCACCTGAACCGACCCGAATCTTGTGGGTATGTGCAGCCACATGTCCGATGATCACAGAAGTAGCAGCGCTGGCAACCGCCTGCATATTATGATGCTCCGTTAGCCAATAGCGTCGGTACCCCCATTGCTCAGCATGCTGGGCAAGATCCACCGTATCACGAAAAGAATCGGCAGGAGTACCGCCTTCAATGACAGGTGCAAGATCTAATATAGACAGTGCAACATTCCGCGTGGTCATTTTATATAAACCTCCTGTCAAACTATTATTTTACGTATTTCTTTCAACGCCTTAATTCTTTGACCTATCAATTGATGCATCAACTATAATAATGCGTCGTCTTATGAATTGCAAATAATTTAAATTTTTAGTATTTATCAAAAAATAGTTTACTTTTACGATTAGCTCGTCTATCATGCTCTTATGTGGATAATGATTATCCATGTTAGCCTGGTTATAACATATTGAGGTGATTGCTAGTGCATATGAAAACAGGTGTCGAACAATCTGTCTACGCTCTCCTTCTGCTCACGATGCTACCGGACAAAGCCGTTTTACCTGGAGAGGCCATTAGCCAGCAGTTAGGCGCTTCACCTACTTATTTTCATAAGCTGTTACGAAAATTGGTTAGCTCTGATTTGATTACTTCTGTACCTGGTGTCAAGGGCGGATTCAAATTAAAGAAAAAACCTGAGGATATACGAGTATTTGATATTTATCTGGCGATTGAGGGACAGCAAACCCTCTATTCTTCCAGCGGTATATACAACGATATGCTTGAATTAAAGAAAGACGATCAGTGCTGTTTACTGGCAAATTTGATGGAAGAAGCGGAAGCCTCCTGGCAAGCCGTTCTGAAAAGAGAAACCATCGCGTCACTCTCTGCTGACTTTTTTAAAGAAGGATATGATGCGAAAATTACTTCTTTGAAGAACTGGATTCAAGAAAAAATGGTCTTGTAAAGAACTTCAAAAACAGAAAGGGATATGAACATGAATGATTATTTAGTAAAAGCTCTTGCCTACAATAACCAGGTGCGGGCTTATGCTGTGAGAACAACGGAAACGGTAAGTGAAGCCCAGCAGCGTCATTATACCTGGCCAACAGCATCGGCTGCATTGGGACGTTCCATGACGGTGGGCGTGATGCTGGGAGCTATGCTTAAACATGAGGATAAACTGACGATTCGGATTAACGGTGGAGGGCCTATCGGCACTATTCTTGTCGATACCAACGCCAAAGGAGAAGTTAGAGGTTATGTAAAAAATCCGCAAACCCATTTTGAGCTTAATCAGATCGGGAAATTAGATGTCGCCAGAGCCGTAGGAACAGATGGAGCGCTGATTGTATCCAAAGATATCGGCCTAAAACAACCATTTGTTGGACAGGTCCCTCTCATATCGGGTGAACTGGGCGAGGATTTCACCTCTTATCTCGTTCAATCCGAACAAATTCCTTCTTCTGTGGGAGCAGGGGTTATTGTTAACCCGGATAACTCCATTCAGGCGGCTGGAGGTTTTATTATTCAGCTGATGCCGGGTACACCGGAAGAGGTTATCAGTTTTATCGAGAGACGGATTGAGAGCATTCCGAGCATCTCCGCAATGGTCATGGAAGGTCTTACGCCAGAGCAGATTCTGGTCCAGATTTTGGGAGAAGGCAACATGAACATACTGGAAACCATGCCTGTACAATTTCATTGTCCCTGCTCAGAAGAACGAGTTACCAATGCCATTATCAGCTTAGGGAATCAGGAAATAGAAGACATGATTTGTACCGATGGACAAGCTGAAGCCCATTGCCATTTTTGTAACGCACATTACCACCTTACCAAAGAAGATCTCGAAAACATGTTGGAAACAAACATCATTTAAATACGGGCTGTTCCCAAAAGTAGTTTTAGCTACTGGGGAACAGCTCTTTTCTTTCTCAATGCTTTCGATGGATGGTTTCCTTGGCCAAAAACGGTAGACTTGTTTATGACGCAAGTGTTAATGTTATATTATTCCAATTACATGAAGTGAGATGCACTATGTTCGAAAAAGATACGCATGAAATTCTGGCTTATTATGATGGCGGTGCAGAAATAGGCAGATTCGAGCGAGGCATCGGAAAAATAGAGCTGGAAAGATCAAAAGAAATCATTTCCCGTTATCTCAGCAAGTCCACTCATGTTATTTATGATATCGGCGGCGGTGTAGGGGTCTACTCTTCGTGGCTGGCAGAACTGGGATATGAAGTTCATCTATTCGATCTCTCTTCGCAAGCCATTGAATTCGCTCGTCAGCAGCAACTGAATAAACCCATCATCAGCAAGCTGGAAATCGCAGATGCCAGAAATCTTGATCGTAAAGATGAAAGCGCGGACATCGTGCTATTGATGGGACCTTTATATCATTTAACAGAACAGAAGGAAAGAGTAAAAGCACTGCAAGAAGCAGCGCGTGTCTTAAAGAAGGGGGAACGCTGATTACTTCGGCTATTTCCAGGTTTGGCTCGCTACTGTGGGGGCTATCGGTGTACGGCGAGTGCAATACCATTGTGGAGGAAGATGCGTTCATGGATATGGTCAGACAGGAGTTAACAGATGGTCAGCATGTACGACCGGCGGCTTATCCCTCTTTTATCACACGCTCCTACTTTCATACACCGGATGCCTTGCGTGCAGACTGGCAGGCGGCTGGATTGCAGGAGCCTCGTGTACTGGGTGTCGAAGGCCCCGTCTGGATTGCACCCGGATTTGAAGAGAAATGGGCCATTCCTTCTCATCGCAGACGTTTGCTGGATATAGCACAGCAGGTTGAAGAGCAGGATTCTGTCATCGGCATGAGCCCGCATATGCTTGCGGTAGGTATCAAGCAAAAAGACGAGCCAAACAGGCTCGCCTCTGTATCATTCTAGATTACTGCTCCAAACTTTCCAATACGGTTTTAATTTCGCTGTTCAAACTAAGTGCATTATAAATCGCAGTCAAGGCTTCAGCACGTGACGCATGATACTTAGGTCCAAACTGACTCGTACTTATACCCGAAAGCACACCGGCTTGTGCTAATTGTTTAATCGTATCAGCCGCAAAAGAAGCGGATAAGTCGGTGAAGCTTTTTTCATTCAAGGTGTCCTTTTTCAATCGGTCTAAATCCAAGATCCGCGCCAAAATGACAGCCATTTCTTGACGGACAATTGTTTGATCCGGTTTAAAAGTACCATCCTCATAACCGTTTAATACTCCAGCTGCGGTCAATTTTGTTATGGCATCCTGCGCCCAGTGATCCCCAATATCGTTCAAAGCCACAGGCTGATTTCCACCACTAATATCGAAGATTCTAGAAATGATAGCAGAAAACTCCGCACGGGTAATTTCACCATCAGGTCTGAAACTGCCATCCTTATATCCATTTACGATACCCAGCTTAGAAAACGTGTCGACCGTCTTTTCTGCCCAATGTCCTTGTAGGTCTGACGGTTTAACACTAGTAGAAGAATTTAAAGCAGATTCTGCTTTGGACTTTATATTCTGCAGTACTTTGTTGTCTGCAACCACTACGTTACTGTTGAATATGTCTTGCACAGGAGCAGTTGGCTCAGTCACCAATTCTTCAGATACAGGTACAGTTACTGGTTCTTTAGATACAGTCACCGATGGAGATGATACAGCTGATGTTGCCGTATTGCTGCTGGAATCATCGCTAGAACGGTCCCTGTTTCGATGCCCAGACCCGCCGCCACTGGAACTACTGGAATCACTGCCAGCATTATTGGGTGCGGGAGCAGCAACAGCTGTTACGGTAACTGGAACATTAAAGCTATATCCGCTGTATGTGGCGGAAATTACCGTGTTCCCTTCTGAAAGTGCTCTAATCTCTCCCTGAGTAACCGTAGCGACATTCGCATTGCTGGAAGTCCAAGTTGCTTCTTCACTGACATCAATCTCTGATGAGTCCGATTTTACAACTTTTGCTATAGCCCGTTCTGTACCCCCTACCAGCATTTGACCATTATTGATAGAAACACGCAATTCCGTGTGACTATCATCTGTTGGTATCGGATCTGGTGTTGGCACCGGATCTGGTGTTGGTACCGGATCCGGCGTTGGTACTGGATCCGGCGTTGGTACCGGATCTGGCGTTGGTACCGGATCTGGTGTTGGTACTGGATCTGGCGTTGGCACCGGATCTGGTGTTGGTACCGGATCTGGTGTTGGTACTGGATCTGGCGTTGGCACCGGATCTGGTGTTGGTATCGGATCTGGCGTTGGCGTCGGATCTGGTGTTGGTACCGGATCTGGTGTCGGTGCTGGGTTGATAGTGAATGCAACGGTAGCTGTTGAACTCTTCGCATCTAATGCTCCGTTCGTTGTACCGTCATCAATCACAGTATAATCAAAACTTGCCGGGCCCTGGTAGCCTGAATTCGGAGTGAATAGTACAACCGCTCCGTCTAGAACTACCGTCCCACCTTGTGCATTTTCTACCGATGCGATGCTCAGATGTTGTAAGTTCTCGTTGACAGGGCCTGCCGTGTCGTTTGCTAAGAGTTCATCAATAGCGATAGATTGTGCCCCTGCATTTGCCGATAACGATGGTAGTGTATCATTCACAGCTATCGGACTGTTGTTTACCTCACTCACAGTGATTTTGGCTTGGTTCGGCTCGCTGATCCCTGTTCCACTCATATCTAGTGATGATTGTACGTCGAAACTGAAATGATCACCTGACGGAGAGTTAGCATAAAGATTTGGCGTAAATTTAAGCCCTGCTTCGCCATCCGCTACAGAAATAAATTGACCATCTCGGATTTCCATTACCCCATCATTTTTATAGAGGGTTCCACCAATAATGTTTGAGATTCTAAAGTACGACACGTCAGATCCATCCACTTGATTACGAGTAATGATCAAACCGTCAAAGCTTTGCTTGTCTTCCTCTGTCAAAGCATCAGTCACGTTAGGGACATCAGCGACGGAATTTACTGTAAAAGAGGCTTGCTTGACCACCGACTGCGGGACTGAGACGCCGTTCGATGTTCCATCATCGGTGACGGTAAAAGAGAAGCTAGCGGTTCCATTAAAATTCGGCTGAGGTGTAAAAATTACATTGGTTCCATCTAAACGTACAGCCCCTCCTGCGATGCTGCTGACTGAGGATATCGTTAGGTGTTGACCATTCTCATTCGGACCGGCAGACGCATGCGCAAGCAGTTCTGCAAAAGGAATTGTCCGCTCTCCTGAGTCTTCTGTAATGGAGGATAGCGTTTCGTCTTGCGCTGCCGGGGGATCGTTTACTTCCGTAACATGGACAACAGCCTTAGTGGCATCGCTCAGTCCATTACCCGTTGCACTCTGAGCCGCCTGCACATCAAAAGAGAAGGTATCTCCCGCTGCGTTGTTGGCGTTTGCCATAGGCACAAACCTCACGCCATCCCTAGCTTCTGCTGCTGTGATAAACGTTCCGTTGGAAATCTCGGTGATACCATCGCTATGATACAGCCTGCCTCCGATAATGTTCGTAATTTGATAATGTGTCACTACCGTTGAATCTTGCGGGTTGGGTGTAATGGTTATATTGGATGTTGGGATATCTTCCTCAGTAGTTACAGCAGCTACCTCAGGCATTTTAGACGAAACAGCTGGGGCTGATGTTTCCAATATCAACTGGGGAATATCTACGCCGTTGTCGTCGGCTGAATATGTAATTTCCGAATAGTCTCCAGGGTTCCCTGCTTCATTAGCAAGCAATGCAAATGAGACCATACCATCCGTCTGTTGTTGTACAAAATGGGTAACATCAAAATCAACCCATCCTACTTGAAGGTCTGAGCCTGTTTTCGTATCCGAAGGCTGATCCAGCGGGTTTAGCGGAAAAGCTCCGCTGCTCCAAACATCAGCAGTCGATCCATACACGATCAAAAAAGGATTCTGGTTAGAGCTGTAGCTGATAGAAGAGATATGAATACGCAAGGTTGCCTTCGTTACAACCTTCCCAGTCAGCTCAGGCATTTTAAACTGAATCGCTGATCTGTAATATCCTAACACTGCATCCGAAGATCTGCCAACATAGTTTTCTGGTGCATCCATCCAAACGTCGGCAGACTTGCTCCATGTTCCATCTTGGATTAATTTGGGCTGTTCGGTTGGTGCCGCACCAGCATCCGCCACTAAAATTGCCGATGAAAAGATTAGTGATACTGCTGTTAATGCACATGTTAATCGTTTAGTAGACTTGCAAAAATGCATACCTTTCCTCCTGTTGAAATAAATCTATGATTGCTGCTTGATATTATACAATTTCGTCACTGAACAAATTCTGAACAATTGCATTTTATCCTTCTATTCAACCAGCTCAGCAAGAATACGAGCAATTTGCCCGCTGTTTATTCAGTTGAATGGCTTCCGTGGATGAGCTATTGTAAGGATAGGATACTTTTGCCAGATAAAACAACTTACAGGAGGTCGTTTTTCTTGATGATCCTTGAACTGGTGGGCTTTATTTCTACTGTTGTCTTATCTACGTTTTTTTCCTTTCGATACCGCTTGTGGAGACAACTATAGTGAGAAGTGAACAAGAGATGCTGCATACCATTCTCCAATTTGCTCAAGAAGATGAACGGGTACGTGCCGTGATTATGAATGGTTCACGCGCCAATCCACATGCTCCACGAGATATTTTTCAGGATTATGACATCGTCTTTCTCGTATCTTCCATGGACAGCTTTATTCAGGAACGTCACTGGATTCGCCGCTTTGGAGAATTGATCATTATGCAGACACCCGATGAGCATGTGGAGCCTACTGTGACGTTCCGTGATCGCTTTGCTTTTCTCATGTTATTTACGGATGGCAATCGCATTGATCTTACCCTCTGCCCTGTGACTAACATCGCCAATTGGCCCCGAGACAGCTTAAGTGTACTGCTGCTGGATAAAGACGACCTGGTGGAGCCTTTCCCACCGCCAAGTCTTCAGGATTATAAGACGGTCCCTCAAACCGCCCAAACCTATGCGGATTCCTGCAACGAATTCTGGTGGGTCAGTACTTATGTGGCCAAAGGATTATGGCGACATGAGCTTCCCTATGCCAAATTCATATTGGATCGACCTGTAAGAGATGCGCTTCACTTCATGCTGGAATGGCATATGGGTATACAAACTAACTTCACGGCAGATCCAGGTAAGCAGGGAAAATATTTCGAGAAGCACCTTGAGCCTGAACATTGGACGGCCTACATCCAAACATTTGCGGATGCAGATTATGAACATATGTGGCAGTCTCTTTTTATCATGGGTAATTTATTTAGAGAAGTTGCCCAGAAGGTGGCGAACCATTATGGTTATAGATACCCGATTGAGGACGATCAACGTGTAACAAACTATCTCTATCACGTAAAAGCTCTCCCTGCAGATGCAACGGGCATCTATTAAAGAAAAAAACCAGTCGGGCACTTGATTTACATGTGCTAGCCTGGTTTTTTATGCTCTAACATTATTTGACCTATATACGTTTGGAATCTGCTGTCCCCTAATATTAGTTTTCGGTCAGCACCCGGTCGCCTCTGCTCGCAGGCTGAGAGATAACCAAAAATTCAACATCCTCACTCGTTTCATTAAATATTTGATGAGGCACCATAGGAGGAACCTCACACCCTTCCTGAGATCCTAATTGGATGCGTTCACCATCCACTTCAAGTACCGCTGCACCTGATAAAATAAAGAAAAATTGGCGCGCATGATGATAATGTCTGACTTCATGTGTATTTCCCGGCATGCGCTCATGAATAATACTCAAATCATCATTTTTCACCAAGCGCCAACCATCACATTGTTCTCCCCATATATAATGTTCAGCATTATGTTTACTTATTTTCAAATTGACTCCCCCTTTGTAGTTACAGTTTTATTGTAAATCTGGATTCACTGAGCTACAATCTTAATTATAAAAAACGATAGAACCCATGTAAAAAAACTCTGAGTCCGACCATTTTTAGATATCCGCCTCGATAATTTCCTCCAACTTAATCCAGCTAAAATCCTCTTCCCCACGAGATAGCTTCACTTCTCGCCGACTTGTGTTAATCACTGTAACCAGTCCGCGCAGCTCCTCATCATCAAACGGATTAAACACTCTTAGTGTAATAGGCTTCCGTTCGTTATAGGATACGATAATGGCCTGTTCAATCTGCTGTATCTCCTGATCGTCCAGTGTCGGCTTGCCGCGTCTTCCCTGCTCCTTCATCAGTCTTACATATGCCTCCCGATGCTCAGGCAAAATCATACGCGAGCTTTCCCATATGCCATTTCCTTCAAGCTTTTTCCCCATCGTAAGCCCCTCCTATGCTGTTCTGGTTACCGGATGCCATGCCAATACATGATCTAATCGAAAAACACGTGGCTGACCAGTTTGCAAACAGGTGGCCCGGATCAAACCATTCTGCACACGATGCACCTCTATCTGCCGATGAGACAGTTTGCCCTTTCGGTCCATATACACGATTTCCACGATCTGTCCCACATATTTCTCCAGCATCATCCTTCACTCCTCATCAGAACGTTTGTTTGTATTATATGCGAACATGCGTTTGATTATCAATGTAAAAAAATCCCCTGAGGGAGTTGCCTCTCTCAAGGGATTTAAAACTCATAGGTGGACAGCTTAATATCCTCTTTATTCAAATCTTTCAGCGGATACACAGGGCCATTCCAATAAGTCAAAATATTAAGCGGCTCATTAGTACCATGCTCCTTTAAAGTGTGAGATAATTCGAGCAATACATGTGGAAGTTGGTAAGAGCTTGTTAAAAATTGATATTCTTCTGGACTTTCGCAGTCTTCTGCTCGATAAAATACAAAGTAACCCTCGGTATAATCCCCAATGAGTACAATATAACGAGCAAGAAACATAATTTCACCATTGGCAAAAGGAATGGAAAATGTCGAAGCAGAGATTAAATGTGTCTCTAATGCCTCTATACGAACGGTGAGTTCATTGTTTAGAGCATCCATTTTTCCCCTTTGTTCACTGATGAGGTGTTCATAATTTATAGGAACAAGCCCCCCACTCTTGATCGTAGCGATCAGTTCATCTATAAATACTTTTTGAGACAATACTCGATTGCTCATCCTATTCATCTCCATATTCGTGAAAAATAAGCATGAAACTCCCGCTTCAATATGTTCAATATTATGTATTAAAAGCTTGATTCATTAATTATCCAGCATTTTTGTGACGGCATTCACGACCCTTTCCATCTCAAATGGCTTCACAATAAAATCTTTTGCCCCTGCCTTAAATGCTTGTATAATTGCTTCCTGCTGACCCAAAGCGGAACACATTAAGATGTTGGCTTTAGGATCAAGCTCTACAATCTTTTTAACAGCCTCAAGCCCATCCATTTTAGGCATATTAATATCCATGGTAATTAAATCGGGTCGAAAGTGTGCATATTTCAAAACTGCATCATATCCATTTTCCGCTTCTGCAATAACAGAGTGACCTAAATCCAACAGAATATCCTTAAGCACAGAACGCATAAATAAAGAATCATCCACTATTATAACTGTTGCCAAGTTAACCTCTCCAATCCGTTGTCATATGATATGCACGCCCAAACTTCAATATCGGTGAAAAAACTAGTTATATTAATAGAAAGAATCTGTAAAAAGAAAAACGCTACCATTGAATTATAAAAGGAATTTGAAACTAGCTACTACAGCATTAATTTCAATAAAAACGTTTCGCAATGACGTAAATCATTCCTGTAGTATGAAGATTACAAAGTACTAGGTATTCAATGAACCCTTAGCACTATGCAGGAGAATTTAAAGTGAGAAGAATCATTGGGTCAACTCCTTAAACAGATATAAAAAAAGACATCGGTATCATACCGACATCTTTTTTTAAACTATTCGTTTAAAGTTTGCTTATTCATTCAGAGCTTTTTTCAAAGCCTCCAGATTGTTTTTCATCACACCAAGGTAATCCAGGTTTTTCTGCTTGTCTTCATCCGTCAGTCCTTCAAGCGGATTCAGCACATCCGTTTTCGAACCAATTTCAGTAGCTACGGTTTCAGCAACCTTCGGATCAACCAATGTTTCAAAGAAAATTGTCTTTACATTATTTTCTTTAGCAAACTTGATAATACCTGCCAATTTGTCCGGTGTAGGCTCTTGCTCTGGAGATAAACCAGCAATGGGAACTTGGGTCAGACCATATTGCTTCGCCAAATAGCTAAAAGCAGCATGCTGCGTAATAAAGTCTTTACGTTTTACATCTTTCAGACCCGTTTTGAACTCGTTATCCAGTTCTTTCAGCTTAGCGATATAAGCATCAGCGTTTTTCTCATAGTCTGCTTGGTTTGCAGGATCGGCTTTTACAAGCCCTGCTTCTATAGCTTCTACTTCTTTTTGAGCTAAGACCGGATCAAGCCATACATGAGGGTCCAGCACATGATCGTGATCATGGCCTTCCTCTGCGTGTGCTTCTTCTCCTTCTTCCTCCTCGGCAGATCCTTCCATCAGGTTCAACCCTTTGCTTGCTTCAACTACTACACGCTTATCATTCGATGCGCTGCTCAAAGCCTGTTCTGCCCAACCTTCGACGATCCCGTTATATACAAATACGTCAGCATCCTTAACCTGTGCCATATCCTTGGCGCTTGGCTCCCAATCATGCGGCTCAGCACCGGCAGGAATCAACGCGGTTACGTTAGCATGGTCTCCGGCAACTTGCTTGGTGAATTCATACATCGGATAAAAAGTGGTGACTACATTCAGCTTTTTACCACTGTCCGCTGTTTGTGCTGGATTAGATTCGGTTTGGGATGTATTCGTGGCTGCATGATCAGTTTTAGCTCCACAACCGGCCAAAATAAGTGCTAGCCCCGCAGACAATACAAATGATTTTTTGAACCATGTATTCATATTCATAACTCCTTATGTGTTAGTTTTTTATAAACTCACTGACCTGCCGCATTCTTACGTCGGGAAGCCTGTTGCTTGCCAAGCTTACGGACCAGCTTTTGAATACTAGCTCCTACGATCAGGAATAATAATAGCACCATAGCAATCGTCCCACCTGGGGGTGTACTGAGTTCATATGATGCGGTTAATCCCATAAATACGCCGATCAATGCGGTGATCATGGATATCCAGATAGCTGCCGCGAAGCTCGGTGCAATTCGAATCGCCAGCGCAGCAGGCAACACGATTAGTGAGGAGACAAGCAGCACACCGACAATCGGCATGGCTGCGGCTACAATCATCCCAGTCAAAATACTAAACGCAAACGAGATAGACTTGACAGGAAGACCATTGGTCTTTGCCGTTTCTTCATCAAAGGTAATCTGGTACAAAGGCCGTCGGAACACGAAAAAGAAAATACCTCCGATGACAGCCACAACGATCATCAACATCAGCTCGGTCTGATTGACGGCTACTACCGAACCAAACAAATAAGCGGAAAAGCCTTTGTTAATGCTCTGATTCAGATTCATTAAAATAACAGCCGTTGAGAGGCCACCTACCATAATAATAGCCACAGAAATCTCACTATACGTTTTATAAGATCTGCGGACGTATTCAACAATAATCGCACCGATCACCGCAACAATAAATCCAGTTATCGTCGGGTTAATCCCTAAATAGGCACCTGCTGCCACCCCTGCCAGCGATACATGCGATAGCATGTCCGCCATGAGAGCCTGACGCCGTAGCATCAGGTATACTCCAAGCACCGAGGCCAGCAGTGCAATTACCCCACCGGCACAAAATGCCCGCTGCATGAAGTCGTAGTGCAGCATTTCCATCCGCCATCTTCCTTCCTTTCAAGCTCAATAATACGATCCAGATAATGTTGTACTTCCGATAGTCCATGGGTAACCATGACTACAGTTCTTCCATATTCCTTAACCTGCTGATTCATCAGATCGTAGAAGTGATGTCGGCTTTCCTGATCCATTCCGGTCGTGGGCTCATCCAAAATGAGCAAATCCGATTCCTGAGCAAGTGCCCTTGCCACACAAATACGCTGCTTCTGTCCACCAGACAATTCGCCGATTTTGCGATGCCGTAAATCCCACATCCCTACTTGACGAAGCGCCTGCTCTGTCAGATCATGATCCTCAGCCCGCATCCGGCGCAGCCAAGAGCCATGAGTATATCTACCCGAACGGACAAATTCCAGGATGGTACTTGGAAACCCTCCATTAAAGGCAGCAATTTGTTGTGATACAAATCCGACAACGAGCTTTTTACCTTCACCTGTACGGTCGGACATAAACACTTTGCCCTTCCAAGGCTGAAGTAAACCGAGCAGCAACTTGAGCATCGTCGATTTGGAAGCACCGTTCGGTCCAGTGATTGCCACAAATTCTCCGGAAAAAATTTCAACATTGGCATCTACCAAGTTAGGAACATCTCCGTAGCCAAATGTGACCTGTTCCAATGAGGCCAATAACATGACGCAAATCTCCTTTTCCTTTAAAAAGCCTGGAGCCATCTGAGCGGTCGTCATAGCGCAGATTCTCCAGGTCGTTTATGATCATTAAACCATCTACCGTAATTATTACGATTTGGTAATAAAAAAATAAGCGCTTGATAAACGTAACCTTTACGCATTAGCAAGTTTAACAGTTTAGGCAAGGTTCGTCAATGTTTTGGCAACTCTTTTGTTTGTTTATTTCACTTTGTCCGGGTACAAGCCTGCTGCCAAGGTTTTCAGTGCAATCGGTGCTCGCACACCTTCAGCCGCTGCGGATAGAGGCAGCACCACAAATCGTTTGTTTTTGATCGCTTCAACACCAGCCAGCGCGGGCTTGCTCAACAGCAGCTTTTCTTTATCCGCCAGTGAAGTATCTCCGTAGTCGAGAATAATAATAACATCAGGGTTGCGGTTCACGACCTCTTCCCAGCTTACTTCCGTAAAACTTTTATCGATATCATCAAAAATATTTTTCGCCTTCACACTTTTAATCAAAGACGTCAGATAATTGTTGGCAGCCGTAAATGGCTTGTCTTCGCCGCTGTCATAAACAAAAACCTTGGGTGCCCGTTCAACCGTGCCAATTTGAGTCTGAATGGACTGCACTTGTGCACGAATGTCATTTACCAGTTTTTCTGCACGCTCCTCAACCCGGAAAATACGTCCTATATTTAGTATATCCCGATATACATCTTCTAATATAGGACCCGGCTTATTGGAGGATTCCTGTACATAGGTTTGCACGCCCTGTTGGGCAAGCTCCTCACGGGAACCCAAATTTTTATCATTAAAGGCACTCTTCCAGCCCGCATAGGCAAAATCCGGTGCAGCTGCCATAAACACCTCTTTGGACGGATATTGTTTGGCTAGAACCGGGATTTTATCATATTGAGTCTTATATTTCGGTAAAATCTGATCATCCAAATATGCAGTTCCTACCATGGAAGATTCCAGTCCAAGGGCCAGCATAACTTCTGTCGCATGCTGGTTCAATGTAACCGCACGTTTGGGCGCTTCGGGAAATACCATTTTTACACCCATGTTCTCAATCTCTACTGCCTTCTCTTGGGTTGTTGATTGCGATGCATCAGATTGCTGCCTGTTTGCAGATGAATTTGTGGTTTGAGCCGTGTTTCCTGCTGCGCAGGCCGATAATAACAGCATCGCCAAAGCTAGCATAACCAGCGGTAATGCGGGTTTGCTACATTTATTCATATGTAACGTCTCCTCTTTCATTCACAGTTTTATCTTACCTTATCGAATCACCATTCTGCCTGTTAATGTCATAGATGGTCTCCACCTCTAAGAGAATCCGGTAAAAAGGTAATACTCGGTTTCCCGGTTTTCGGATGAATGCGAATTTCTGTTTCCACCCCGAATACACTGCGTAGCAGGTCAGGCTGAAGCACATTCTCTGTTATGCCGGAGGCTACCACCTTGCCTTCTTTTAATACATACAATCGGTCACAATAACATGCCGCCAAATTTAAATCATGCAGTGCAGCTAAAGCAGTGATCTGAAGTGTTTTGACCAAATCGAGAATTTGCAGCTGATACCGGATATCAAGATGATTCGTCGGCTCGTCCAAAATGAGAAATTTCGCTTGTCCGGCCAAAGCCCTGGCGATCAATACCCGTTGCTTTTCACCGCCCGACAGGGTAGCAAACCCCTGATCCGCTTGAGCATTCATGCCTACCCGCTCCAGCGCCTGCTCAACCAGCTCATGATCGAAGACAGTATCTGCTTCCAGCAGTTTCTTATGAGGATGGCGGCCCATCAGGACGATGTCCCGTACTGAAAAATCAAACGTTTGGGGCGCATCCTGACTCACCACTGCCATTTGTCGCGCCGTCTCTTTGTACTTCATCCGCAATAAATCCTGGCCATCCAGCGTCACCAAACCACTGTCAGGCCTTAACACCCGATACATATTCTTAAGCAACGTAGATTTGCCGCTGCCATTCGGACCGATCAGCCCGACCAGCTCTCCTGTTTTCACTTGGAGACTGATGCCGTCGATCAACCGTTTATCGTGAATACTGAAGGTCACGCATTCGACTTCTATATTCATTTTTCACCTCCAAACGAGTAGGAACTGCGCCGCAGCAGCCACACAAAAAAGGGTCCGCCACACACAGCCGTTACAATACCAATCGGCAGCTCTTGTGGAGCCAGCACGAGCCGGGCACATACGTCTGCCCACACGACAAAGATAGCTCCCGAAAGCAGGCTGACGGGCAGGACACGTCGATGATCCGATCCCACTATTAGCCTAACGATGTGTGGAATCATAAGCCCAACAAAACCAATCGAGCCACTCACTGATACGACTGCCCCGGTTAAAAGGGAAGCGACAACAACCAATAATACACGGAACGCCTGCACGTTCACACCGAGCGTTACGGCGGCTTCTTCTCCTGTCAGCAAAGCATTCAATGAGCGGCATCGGGTCAAAAGGACAGCCGTTCCCACGGCTATAATAAGGCTTGGAATGAAAAGCGTATCCCATTGAGCGCCTGCCAGACTTCCCATCATCCAATACATCGCGTCACGGATGCCTTTTTCATTCGGGGCCATCGTAACGATAAAGCTAGTCACAGCCGACAGCATCATAGATACCGCCACCCCTGCCAACAGCAAGCGGGTCGTCGATATCCGTCCGGCCACACGAGCTAACGCAAACACCATAAGCATCGCAGCTAGAGAGCCTATAAAAGCAGATATGGGCAGTGTAAGTCGTCCCAAAAATCCAAAAGCTCCAAACACAATAACTAACGTCGCAGTCACTGAAGCACCTGACGAGACTCCTAGAATATAGGGGTCCGCTAACGAATTGCGAATTAATGCCTGTATAGCCGCTCCGGTAACAGCAAGTCCTGCTCCCACGACAACACCTAGCAGCACACGCGGAAAGCGAATTTCCCAGACGATATATTGCTCTGGTTTGGTCCATGTCACGGGTATCCACTGATCCAGCCAGGGCAGATGGGACAGCGCAATTCGCCATACTGTCCCTGGGGCGACAGCCACAGGACCCAGCATGACCGCAAGTGTAACTGACAGCACCAGTCCCGCAGTTAATAACAGCAGAATTGTTGTAAATCTCCATGGAGGCTTCCCTGCTAGATCAGCTCGAGAATGAGGCTTGGATGAATAAACGCTATTTGTTCTCGAAATCATGAACTAGCCAGTGGCTTTGCAGCCGCTTCAAGCTTTTTCAATCGTTCCCCGATCTCAGAAGCAGAGAAATTCTCGCCCATGATCACCGCTACATCGTTCACTGGCTTTTGCGGTCGGATCGGGATGATTTCCAGCTCACGATAGGCAAATTGAAACATCATCTGGCCCTCCGATTCCAAAAATCGCACGATTCCTTTGGCCCGGTAAATTTCAGCAGGCAAACTGCGGAACAACTGTTCAAACTCGAAGCGTGACACAGGTTGTCCAAAAAAATACGTATGAACAACTACATGGTCGTAGGAATGATAATGCTCTCCGTGTTCATGTTCATGGTCGTGATGCTCGGGCTCATGATAGTCATGAGGATGATGGCCTGTATGATCATCATGACCATACGTGTGAAAATGAGCTTCCGCATGCTGATGATCATTCGCGATATCGACTGTGGACTCCTTTTGCCGTGAAACATCCATCCGTTTCTCTCCTTGAATGGAGAAAAAGGCACCCAAATCTACGTCACTACGCTCCGTGCTTACAGTCAAAGCATAAGGATTTAATTCTTTTACAAGGGCCTGTACTTTTTGCAATTCTCCCGCAGCCAATAAATCAGTCTTGTTAATAATCAGTTTGGAAGCACATCGCAGCTGATCCTGCATCAAACGAAACGACTTGCTTCTCTCACTACCCAAGGAGAAATCCAGAAATTGACGCGCATCCACGACCGTGATAACAGATTGTAAAACCATAGAAGAATATATGGAGGCATCTGTCACTGCATCTACAATCTCCATTGGATTAGCCACTCCGGTACATTCTACAATAATCACATCTGGCTTATATTCCTCGGCAAGATTCATGAGCTCGACGCCCAAATCTCCGCGAATGGTACAGCATATACAGCCACTGAGCATTTCCTTCATGGGGGCTTGGTCGTTCACCAAACTGCCGTCCAGATTAACATCACCCAACTCATTCATCAGAATAGCTGGCTTGAGCCCCTGCTCCTTGTAGTAAGCCAGCGCATGCTGAAGAAGAGTTGTTTTCCCGCTGCCCAAAAATCCGGATAAAACAACAATCGGTATCATATAATCCTCCTTGTCTTTACAACACTAATATGGATCGTACCGTAAAAGTTTTCTTCTTGCAATCATTTATCGGATTTTAATCGTAATAATTACTATTAACAAACATAAATATATATGACCACGCTTTGAATTGTCAATATAGGAGGTGATTCAAGCATAATCCTGCGGCATGATTGTCCCAACACAGGCATAGGATGTAGATAAGAACCCTTATTCCCAAGGAGATGTGGAATGAAAAACAGTACGCTGTTGAAGATGCTGCCTTTTATGATTCCGTTTGCCTTTCTCATCCCTGTGCTTATTACGCTATCTCCTCAGTGGCTTCGTTTGTTAGATATAGGGCAGCTGCAGTCATTAAAGACGGTATTTATGGGTATTTTTCTGGAGGCTGTTCCGTTTCTCCTGATCGGTGTGCTTGTTTCATCCCTTTTACAGTGGCTTGTACCGGAGACATGGATTCGTAAAATAGCGCCTGCCCATCCTGTGTCGGGTGTCCTGCTCGCCTCCTTGCTAGGTATGCTGTTTCCCATCTGTGAGTGCGGCATGATCCCTGTCGTTCGCCAATTAATGCTCAAGGGAATGCCTGCCTATATGGGTATCACTTTTATCTTAAGCGGACCTATTATCAACCCCGTAGTACTGGCTGCGACGATGATGGCTTTCCCTTCCCATCCTGAGGTCACTGTCGTTCGAATGGGTTTGGCATTTGTCGTTTCCGCGACCATCGGATTGATCATATATGCCTTTGTGCGTGTGCATCCGCTCAAACGGTCTTTGCTCTCTTTTAACCAGCAAAAGCAGAACAATCAGACTCATCGGCATAACCGCACATGGCGGGGATTTTTTGTACATGCTGGCGACGAGTTTTTGGACATGAGTAAATATCTCGTTATCGGCGCATTATTGACAGCTTGCATCCAAGCCTTTATCCCACGTGACGAAATGCTTTCGTTAAGCAATGGAACGGCTGGCTCGTACGCCTTTATGATGGGCTTTGCCTACGTGCTATCGCTATGTTCCACCTCTGATGCCTTTGTAGCTACTGCTTTTTCACATACCTTTACACTGGGTCCGCTGGCAGCCTTTCTTGTACTCGGCCCGATGCTTGATTTCAAAGGCACACTCATGCTGCTCAGCACCTTTCGCACCAAATTTGTCGTGATCTTGGGCTTGCTCATTATTTTACTCGTCCTGATGGGATCTATAGCTACTGAATGGTTATTGGGGAGGTAAAAACAAACGTGAATTCAACCTTTAGCATCCGCTGTCAATATGGCATGCGCTCCTTGCTCATGATCGGATTAGCTGCATACATCATCACATTACATCGCACAAGTGCACTTCATTACTACTTGGCTCCGCACATGCAAAAGCTGCTTTTACTCTGTCCTGTGCCACTCATATTCATCGCTTTGGCGATGGCATGGCACGTAATCGTGGGAAGCCGGGATGGTGAAGATGTATGCGATTGCGAACATCCTTTACCGCAAAGCTGGTTCAAAAAAACTCTCGTATATGGAATGCTGCTCATTCCGTTGCTGTTCGGATCACTGCTGCCCAATCAGGCGCTTGGCAGTGATATGGCAGCCAAAAAAGGTATGTCCTTCACCTATCCCAACCCGGATATCCGACGAAAAACAGACATACAAACCACGAACACACCCGCAGCCTCCCTTTTATCCACTCCATCTTTCACACCAACTTCGCTCCCTCTAAAGGGAAAATGGAGTCAGGAAGCGCTGGATAAGCTGTTCGTTCCGCCCGATGAGTACAATGTAGAATTCGCCGAGCTGGCGAAACGTCTGTATCAGCAACCCATTATACAGATCCATCCGGAGATTTTTTCCGAAACTATAGGAGCGATCGAACTGTATAAACACGCTTTTCAAGGAAAAAAAGTACAGGTGACCGGCTTTGTCTATAAAGACGACAATCTACCGGGTAAAGGTCTATTTGCAGTAGGAAGGTTCCTCGTTATGTGCTGTACTGCCGATGCCATGCCATTCGGGATTATCGTCCAATCCCAGAACCCTCCGTCCTTTGACAAGGATACCTGGGTGACTATTGAAGGAACACTGCATGCAACGCAAAAGGATAATGCACCCGTACTTGAAATTCGATCCGATAAAATAACGACTGTCAAGCAGCCAGAATCCCCTTATGTCTATACCCAAGCAGACTCGGTAGCAACCTATGATCGCTTGAATACGGCACACTAAACCCGCCAAGGAGGAAAAATGATGAACAAAGTTCCTGTTATATTAATCAGTGGTTTTCTTGGAAGCGGCAAAACGACACTACTTTTGCGGCTGTTAGCCTATACTCGTCAGATTCCTCTTCGTGCTGCTGTTTTAATGAACGAAATGGGCGAATATGATGTAGACAGCGCTATTATTTCAGAGGAAATGCCTGACGTAACAGTGGAAGGACTGCTAGAGGGGTGCATTTGTTGCAGCAAAAGAAATGAGCTGGCTGGCGCACTGCACACCCTGCTCAGCCAAGAGCCGGATGTGATCTTCATGGAGACCACCGGAGTAGCCAACCCCGAGCAGGTGTTGGAGGAACTTCGCTCTCCACTGCTGGCAGATCGGCTGTATCTGGTTCACGGCATCAGTGTGGTGGATGCTGAGCTGTTCCATGAATACAACAGCCGCTTCACTGCAGACAAGGAGCTGGTTCGGACTCTGCACGGACAGCTTCGCTCCGCCGAATTTATTGTTGTGAACAAAACGGATGTCGCAAGTAGCCGTGAAGTGGCTAAGGTCGTCAAGAACATCCGCAAGCTCAACGATACGGCCAAGTTGCAAACTACTGAGTATAGCCGCATTGACCTTGAACCACTGCTGGAACCTGTCCTGACCTCCGTATGGGTTGACCCGAAACCTGTACAAGTATTTCAACATACATCGGCACAGATGCAGCCCAATGATGCAGAAGCATCGCCTATCCCAATTCCCGCTAAAGATAACGAAAGACCTAGCAGTGCCTCCAGAAGTACCGCATTCAAAGTGATTTCTGCACACCGTCAAAACCACAGTCACGATCACGACCGCCCCCATTCCTTTTCCCGTCTGGAGAGCTTAACACTGCATCAATATTCTCCTCAGCCATTGGAAAAGCAACGATTAGAAGACTTCCTGACTGGGCTAGGTTCCTCGCTGCTTCGTGCGAAAGGTTATTGTGTGCTTCCGCATGAGGGTACAATGCTTTTGCAATTCTCAGGAAGTCACTTGGAATGGCAGCCCACCGCACTTCCGGTGAGCCAGGGATATGTCACACTCATTGGAGAGCAGCTTGACAAAGCGTCCATTACCGAGCAATGGGAACAGTGCTTCGTTTCGCTGTAGTCGACAGATTCGGCTCGAAATGAAATTTCCCTCCAAAATGTCTACGAAATTAAATTATAAAAGGCTGTTCCTTTGACCTTTAAAAGTCATGGAACAGCCTTTTTTTGTAACTATCATAAATTTGCATATACGCAGTATATACCTTATAGGATGTTATGTTGAATGATGGGAAAATAAAAAAAAGCCGTCGAGGCATTCTCGACGACCTGAGTACGACTTGCAGAGTCATACTATTAATTGCTTGGCGGCGTCCTACTCTCCCAGGACCCTGCGGTCCAAGTACCATCGGCGCTGGAGGGCTTAACGGTCGTGTTCGGGATGGGTACGTGTGGAACCCCTCCGCTATCGCCACCAAACATGAATTTGCCTCGCAAATTCCTTCGTAAGGTTATTCGGTTCATCACAGATTGTGTGAATGAATCGCCATACGCTTGTCGTATGTACTTCTACATACCTTCAAGGTGTTACACCCTGAAAACTGGATCCGAAACTCATTGCGTCTTGTCTTTAGGATAAGCCCTCGACCGATTAGTATTGGTCAGCTCCATGCATTACTGCACTTCCACCCCCAACCTATCTACCTCGTCGTCTTCAAGGGGTCTTACTAATTGGGAAATCTCATCTTGAGGGGGGCTTCACGCTTAGATGCTTTCAGCGCTTATCCCTTCCGTACATAGCTACCCAGCGGTGCTCCTGGCGGAACAACTGGTACACCAGCGGTACGTCCATCCCGGTCCTCTCGTACTAAGGACAGCTCCTCTCAAATTTCCTACGCCCACGACAGATAGGGACCGAACTGTCTCACGACGTTCTGAACCCAGCTCGCGTACCGCTTTAATGGGCGAACAGCCCAACCCTTGGGACCTACTTCAGCCCCAGGATGCGATGAGCCGACATCGAGGTGCCAAACCTCCCCGTCGATGTGGACTCTTGGGGGAGATAAGCCTGTTATCCCCAGGGTAGCTTTTATCCGTTGAGCGATGGCCCTTCCATGCGGTACCACCGGATCACTAAGCCCGACTTTCGTCCCTGCTCGACTTGTAGGTCTCGCAGTCAAGCTCCCTTCTGCCTTTGCACTCTTCGAATGATTTCCAACCATTCTGAGGGAACCTTGGGGCGCCTCCGTTACTCTTTAGGAGGCGACCGCCCCAGTCAAACTGCCCACCTGACACTGTCCTCGCACCGGATCACGGTACCAAGTTAGAACCTAGATACGATCAGGGTGGTATCCCAAGGATGCCTCCCCTCAAGCTGGCGCTCAAGGCTCTACGGCTCCCACCTATCCTGTACAGATCGTACCCAAATTCAATATCAAGCTGCAGTAAAGCTCCATGGGGTCTTTCCGTCTTGTCGCGGGTAACCTGCATCTTCACAGGTATTAAAATTTCACCGGATCTCTCGTTGAGACAGCGCCCAAGTCGTTACGCCATTCGTGCGGGTCAGAATTTACCTGACAAGGAATTTCGCTACCTTAGGACCGTTATAGTTACGGCCGCCGTTTACTGGGGCTTCGGTTCATAGCTTCGCTCTTGCGAGCTTACCACTCCCCTTAACCTTCCAGCACCGGGCAGGCGTCAGCCCGTATACTTCGCCTTGCGGCTTCGCACAGACCTGTGTTTTTGCTAAACAGTCGCTTGGGCCTTTTCACTGCGGCCCCCTCGGGCTATTCACCCTACCGAGGCACCCCTTCTCCCGAAGTTACGGGGTCATTTTGCCGAGTTCCTTAACGAGAGTTCTTCCGCGCGCCTTAGAATTCTCTTCTCGCCTACCTGTGTCGGTTTGCGGTACGGGCACCTTCTCCTGGCTAGAGGCTTTTCTTGGCAGTCTGAGATCATGACCTTCGCTACTATAATTTTCGCTCCCCATCACAGCCCAGCCTTACGATGTGCGGATTTGCCTACACATCAGCCTCACTGCTTAGACGGACATCCATCAGTCCGCGTCACTACCCTACTGCGTCACC
>NZ_CP049784.1 GCF_015710975.1 Paenibacillus polymyxa
GCATTTCAGACAATCTCTTCAGCGGGGATCACGAGCAAACGAGCGACGGTTCCAAAGCCTATTACCAAATCGATGTTACATCCAAAACGCCTGGGGAAGAAGAAGGCGGATTTTTTAGTACCCTTGGGAGCTGGATTTCCGGTGATGCCGTAAAAGATGAAGTCCTGGCCCAGTTCTATGAAGGCATGAATTTCATGGTTAATACGATGTTTAAGATGAACGTGTTTATGACCAAAGGTATGCTGTCGGTTCTTGATTTTGCCTTTAAATTCGACATTGTGAATGACCTGATCGATGGCATTTCAGGCGTGATGGAGAAACTGACGGGGATATCCGGCGGTAAATTTATGGGTTCAGGAATCTATGGGAAAATGCTACAGATCATTGGTATATCTATCGGCATTGCCTTTTTGTATAAATACTTTTTTGCGCGGGCGCAGCTGCAAGCCACAAGCATGACCGCTAATTCTTTACTGATGCTGGTTGTGGCTTTGCTGTTTTTTTCAAATTACGCGGCCACACTTAAAACGGTCAACAACGTGACCACGGAAATGTCGGCTGTTGTTATGGGAGCTGCATCGGGTTTAACAAGTGATGGTCAGACCGATACCAAGACGACTTTAGGCGACAACATGTGGAATCTGTTTATCCACCGGCCTTATCTGTTTTTGCAATACGGTTCCGATTCAGAAGGGAGTATTGGTAGCGGCAGGGTGGATGAGCTGCTGGTCATACCTCCTGGGAAACAGCGGCAGTCTTATATAGAAGATAATGAGATTAAAGAACGGGCGAATACAATTATGACCTACGCTGCCGTGCCGGATCGTTTGGTATTTTCCGGTTTGTACAGTACGGTCAATGCGTTTACGTCAATTCCTATTTTCGCTTTGGCTATTGCAATTCTGGCCTTTCAGTTTTGGTTTTTAGGTGTTGCAGCTGTGGCCCCGTTTTACCTGGTTATTGCCGCCTTTCCAAACCAAGGCGGGATTTTTAGGCGCTATGCGGAAGAGTTGTTTTTACCTTTGATTCTCAAAGTTGCAATGTCTATTTTAGCCCTTATTATTTTTACAATGTCGGCCATTGTATACCAGACTTCTGACACTAATAATTATGCTTATTTGGCTACGGCCGTTGTTGAGTTTATTGTTTTAGTCATTATCATCTTTATCCGCAAGCGTTTGATGCGTATTTTGTTTGCTGGTGGGGCTATGGCGCGTAATGTGGCTATGGAAGCGTCCAAAGCTGACCAGTATATTACATCTAAAATTAAGTATATGAAACGTAAAGCTGTCCGTACCGTAGCGCAAGCAGCAGGCACAATGGCAGGTGGTCCAAGCGCGGGAGCCGCAGCCGGGGCTATCGCTGACGGTATGATGGGGGATGGCCGTGAAAAACCTTTAGAAAATGTACCTTTAAACGCTAAAGAGGGCAGCGATGTTGTATCTCTTGCGAAAGCTTCAAAGGGAGAAGGCAGTTCACAACAACATGAGGCTACTCCATCAGATGACCTGGATGCGGATTACAACGGAGAGGATACGAAAGTACCTTCAACAACAGAGCTACCTAAAAGTGATTCTATATTTGTTCCAGGTACATCTACAGGAGGACAAGCCGTTGGCGCTAAGAAGCAAGGGCGGTTGGCTCAGGTCATGGGGGCATTGGCTGCTCAAGAGTCAGCGGCCACAGCGCAACCATCAGGCAAGCTTGCCGGAACTGCTTCCAAGTTAGCTGCGGAATCTGTTTCTACTCATGGAGCTGCACCGATTCCGTATGACGTTCCAGAGACAAGCCATTCAAGCGAGGTATTTCGTGTAGGGACTTTACCTGTTGAATCTTTGTCTCCTGCCTTATCCACGGTTCCAGGCGCAGTACCTTCGACGGAACCTATGCCGGTTCATATACCTGGTGGAATGGGTGTACCTTTGTCGGCAGCTCATGCGGCTTCGCAGTTGGTCCAAGCCGCATGCCAACGGAAGAATAGACAAACAGGGTCAATCCCTTCTCCAGGACGATCTATGAGCCATGCTAGAGGGGAACAAGCCCGGTTCAATGGTGGGGAACTGTATGATTCGCAGCAGGAAAATACGTTTGTAGCATCTGCACAAGAGCCTATTATGGGTCCTTATCCAGTGGGTGCAGCTAACAGCTTGCCAAGTGTCATAATGGGAAATACAGGTGTATCCTTGTCGGCAGCTCGTATGGCTTCACAGCTGGCTCAGGTGGTCAGTCGAGGGAGTAAGGAAGCTATCCCAGTTGTATCTCAAAACGGATCTTCAAGCGCTGTTGTTAGACCGTCTGAAAGCATACGTACCGTCAAAGGGTTAAGTGCTATCCCCAACTTGTTTGCAAATAAATCTAAAGCAACTGTTCCGCAGGATTCGGATCAAACCGAGTCTAAAAATGTTGAGCCTGACGATCAGGAAGGTGACGATTCATGAGTTCAAACATTCCTGATCGGGCGAAGCCGTGGGTTAGTATTATTGTTGCCTCTATCATCATAGCAGCTCTACTTTTCGCTACGATCCGTTACTTTTTTTTTAGCTCTCCTGACCATGAAACACAGAAAAAGGCAAGTCAGCCAGCTAAACCGCCGGGCCGCGTACACCAGTATGCGGCACCTGATCATTCAAAGCAGGAAGAAAAGAAATCCATTGACGCAAAAGATATGAGCCAGGCACAGGAACTTATCCCGTTATTTTTAAAAGCGTATATTCCGTGGGATGTGAAGCAGCAGCCAAATAGCAATATTGAAAAATCGAAAGAGTATATGACTGAATCCTTCTACAAGAAAGTATCTGCCACTCAGCAGCGGTACACCTTAGATATGAAGCGTCGAACCGTTACCAATATTGAGCTGACACCTGCTGATATTAGACAAGCTGTTCAGTGGTGGGATGCGGATATAGAGGTTCAACAGACAGATGCTTCAGGCAAAGTCAGTACCAACTATCTGCTTTTTGTAGTGAAAGCGAAATGGGAGAATAAAGCTTGGAAAATAGATGATGTAGGCGTGCGAACCGGAGAGTGGAGCCTATGAAAAAATGGCTTTTACTTCCGGTTATTCTATCTATTTTATTTGCAATCGGGTTATTTGCTATTTTCATGCTCATACCTTTGTTTATTATCGGGGGCGGTCAACAAGCTTCAGCAGGAACGGGTTCCTGGGGAGCCGGTACCATATCTCAAATTGCAGAAAATGAAATCCCTGCTGAATTTATTCCCATCTACAAAGCGGCAGAAGAAAAGTATGGGGTGCCTTGGAATTTGCTTGCAGCGGTACACCGCATTGAAACTCGTTTTTCCACCTTAAAACCGATGATATCCAAGGTTGGGGCCGAGGGACATATGCAATTTATGCCGTGTACGTTTGTTGGATGGGGAGCGCCCGGTTGTAAGGGAACAAACGGAAAAGGCCAATTTTCTGAGGAAGAAAAAACGAGCCTGGCGCTGATCCAGAAGTACGGGGGATATGGGGTAGACGCTGACGGTGATGGGAAAGCAGATATGTGGAATGTAAAGGATGCTATTTTTTCAGCAGCTCATTATCTGTCCGCTAACGGCGCAGCCAACGGAGAATATGAAAAGGCCGTATTCACATACAATCAGAGTCAGGAATATGTGGCCGAGGTTATGAAGTATGCGACTTTGTATGTCCAAGATGGCTATAAACCTATTGAAACAGTTGAACCAGGAAAAGGAGGGTTTGCACGTCCAGTAGAAGGGCATGTAACGTCTCCATTTGGCCCGCGTGTGCATCCCATTAATGGACAGGTCGGAAAGCCCCATAAAGGTGTAGATATAGGATGTCCCAAGGGAACCCCTATACAGGCAGCCAAGGCAGGCAAAGTCACTTTTGCTGGGTGGCAGGATGCCAGTAATCCGAAAAAAGGATATGGTCAGTTCATTTGGATAGATCATGGTGGTGGATACCGAACGACATACGGTCATTTGTCGGCTATTGAGGTTTCTGTAGGCCAAGATATTCAGATTGGACAAGAGATTGGGAAGTGTGGTTCTACAGGTGGAAGCACTGGCCCTCACTTGCACTTTGAAATAGCTATTAATGGGACACATGTCAATCCGGCTCCTTATATTGGACTTAAATAAAGAGGAAGGCGAACGGTTTGCTAAATGAAAAAATTATTGTGCGCGTAGGCAAAGATGAAGAAGAGAAGACCGTGGGGATCGCTAGGCAAGATGATATATTAATTTATATTCCGAGTACCTTTCATAGAGTAAGAATTAGCCAGACGATAGATAAAAATAAAACACATAATATTATATTGCGTAACGTTACGCTATATGATATTATGTGTTTAGGTTATTAAATGAATGATTTTCACAAGTCAGAGGTGCGGGATACACTCTCTTGGCTTTGTTATCCCATATCAATCCATTTACTTACCTAAAACATTCACGTATGGATACGTGATAAATAGGAGGAATTTATTATGGGTGAATATGCAAAATTTGTACGGTTGTATGCCCCTACATCTAATGCTGCAGGGCGAGGAATGCAAGCAAGATTCACACTCCCATCTACCAAAAACTTGGGCGGGGAATATGATTACATTAACTATTATGTAGGCATCGGTGGTTATGAGATTGGTGTCTCGACTGCACGAAAACCTGAGTTTTTACGCGGAGGTTCTTACAAATGGCACTGGTTTGTAAACACAAGTAATGGTGATAAGAAAGACATGAATCAGCCTGTCCAGTACAGTGATGGTGATTCAGTTACAGTGAAAATTTTTATCGACCAAGAAACCAAAAAGCTTAAACTTTACCTCAATGGTTCATCTTCACCAAGCTATACTAGTAATAACGAATGGTATGGCACTATGAATGATTGTCGTGTAGTTCTTGGAGCTTTTCAGTCTTCTGGAGACGTCCCGCCATTAGCATCATGGAAGGTTTCTCAAAGTAATGTTACTGTATCGAATATTTACTATAGAAATGCATCTGACACTTGGGTTCCAATAACATCTGGAAGCCCGACTGTATTCCACAAACCGGCAGGTGTAAGTAATCCTGGTCCTGCGGATTGGAGAGCAAGTGCTTTAAGTGGAGGATCATTTACAGCTAATATTGGATAAGTAGGAGGCATTATCGGTAAAAAACCAAGGGTTGGCGTGTGAGTTTACACGCCAACCCTTGTGTTTTTGAAAACTATTCGTGATTGCTTTGTATGAGGAAAAGCGATATATGTAGTCATTATATAAGAAGCATAGAGAATCGTTACCAACCACACTTCTTAGTTTCTCGCCTTTACTTCTGAAAAATAAATCTTTAGAATAAATAATGGATGATACAAAAAAACGGAAAAGGATGAATTATATTGAAGAAAATGACGCTTTTTTTTAGTATTATTGTTCTCCTTATTTTTTCAGGAAGTATGGCTAGTGCAAAGGCGAAGCCCATTCAATTAAACGCAAATGGGAATCTTCTTACTAATATGAAAAGTCCCATTGTTTTAAACAATACTAGTTTTGTACCTGTACGTGTTATAGAGTCTTTAGGAGGCTATAAAGTCGCTTGGAATAGCAAAAGCAAGACGATAATCGTGACTCATGATAGTGATAGTCTGCAGCTAACTGTTGGTAAAAACGTTGCCCTCAAGAATCATAAAGAAATAAGCCTTAGCACTCCTCCAGTTATGAAAGACGGCACGACTTATGTTCCTTTGAGATTCATTAGCGAGAATTTTAATGCTATTGTAGATTGGGACTCTAAGAACAATGGTATTGCTATTATAAAACCTGATCAAAATGCACAAAAGCTGATACAAAGTGGTGATTTGGCAAAAGCTAGATTGGGGGTTATTGGACTACAAAGAGTTCAATTCTATGTATCCAAGGATCGACCTGAAGGAGACAGTTTCAGCTATATTTTCCCAGAGAATGATTTTTCTAAGATGTATTTTATTTGGAGTGATAGTATTTATTATTACGAGTTGAAAAATGGTTATATGAGCTTAGCTTGGGAGGGAAAAAAGACTTTTTCTAAGCTGGATGGAACACACAGTTCTTTGTCTAAATACTTGGGGGGAGACATAGAAAGTATATGGGGAGAACAACCAGCTGTAACTAAACGACTTGTTTTCTTTAATGATAACTCTGGATCAGTTGGGATGGTCGGTGAATATGGGATTATAGACACAAAGGGGAATGTAGTTGTATCCCATAAAGTACAGGATGCTAAGCAGCTTGCAGACTTAATTGTTAATGTGCAGGAGGAAAAGAAATAATTAAGTGTCTTACCCCATTGTCCAATTGAGCAAAATGATTGTATGTTATTATGGAGACTGACTTTGGAAAGACAGCAGAATCGCCCCGAATCGAGGGCGATTCTGCTGTTTTCAATTCTATTTCCGTGTACCTCGTTTATGTTATAATTAATGGGACAAGGTAACCGGTGGGAAAGACACGGCGAAGCTACCCGAAAGGGGGTGCTGCTGTGTCGTCTCTTGAATTGTGTCTGAAGCTTTTGGATGTTGTACTGAAGCTGGTCGGTATTATGACTGGCCTAAATACGTTAGTCAACGTCTATAAGCAAGCGCGAGACAAGAAAAACCACCGGGAATAGGTATGGGAGCCTAGGAATCCGGTGGTTTTTCATTCTCTGAAATTCTCGCCGTGGTTGCCCACCGGCCTTTGTCGGGTAGCCGTGATGTTAGCGCATCACGGCTACTTTTATTTATATCCATTATACCACAAATACATGAGGATGAAATGTCTGCTTATTTATGGAGGCATTTTTTATTGTATGTGATTATTCGGAGAAAATAAGTGAACTTGCAATACAAAAAGCCTTTTCCCTCAGTGACAGGTATGCTGTACCCCAAAATTTATTTCTTTTCTTCTTTTTTTTCGTAGGTGAAATTTCTTAAAATGACCTGTTTTGTTTTAGGAGTTATTTCTTCCCGCTTATTATCCAAATTTGCAACCTGATCGCTTTGGTTTGGAGCCTTAACGGGATAAAAATCTCCGTGCTCAGTTAACAGGACATGGGGTTGTTTAGATTGAGCTAGATTAGTTAGTTCTTTTTTCCTCTCTGTTCAGAGCCAGTTAGAATCATCGATTGCTTTAATCTCAGTTTTGGTTGTACTGGTTTTAGAGTCGCCGGTTACCTTAACCTCATTTTTAATTTCATTAGCAAAAGTTTGGCTTTGAATGACGGTTACAACTCCTCCGATAAGAACCGTTAGACCTAGGACAACAACGCCTGTTCTTAGTCGCTTGT
This sequence comes from Paenibacillus polymyxa, assembly GCF_015710975.1. NCBI lineage: Bacteria > Bacillati > Bacillota > Bacilli > Caryophanales > Paenibacillaceae > Paenibacillus > Paenibacillus polymyxa. The sequence goes on from NZ_CP049784.1 coordinate 7,243, forward strand.
TCACACGCACACACTTCCCTTCCCAAAACTCGACGATATTTATAATAATTTTTTAAGCTGAGATATACGGCCCTGTGACACGCCAAGCCAGTTGGCATATTCGCTTTGCTTGGCCTCTGGATGCTCACGTATGAGCTGCTTCAGATTTTTAAGCAATTGTAACGTAGGTCGATGCACTCTCGATTTTTTAGGTTTCTTTTTAACAGCAGGAACGGGGACGAGAGTAACACCTTTCTTCCCCTTCATTTCGAGTATACATTGTCTGCACAAAAGAGAGTTTTTGAAATAGCTTAAATCCTGTGCCGCATTGCACAATCTACAGGATACCCCGTTATATTTTCCTATGCCCAAAAAAATTTTTTCCTGGTCCATATAAAATTCTAAAGGATCGCCAATCTCAATTCCCGTTGTGTTTCGGATTTCTATGGGAATAACAATTCGGCCTAACTGATCTAAGGGACGTGTCATACCTGTATTCTTCAATTGATATCCTCCTTCAAACCAACTTTAATCTCCTAATCTATCTTTCATTGGTTAGACATTTTTTGTATGAGCTGGCTTACACGGGACTTTGATATACCCAACATATCAGCATATTCCTGTTGTGTGGCAGTCGGATGCTTTTCATGTAAATCTAAGAGCATTTGGGCCATAATCTCTTTTGGTTGTAAAACCTGCTTATTTGTAGGAGGAATCTTAAGCATATAGGTACAGCTTTTACAAATAAGAGAACCCTTAAAGTAACTTAACTCATCGGTGGACTGACAAAATTTGCATGACTGTCCAATGTACTTTTTTAGGGAGATCGTACTTGTTTCTTCATCTACGAAAAATTCTACTGAGTCATTCGAAGAAATGTCACATGTAATGAGTACCCCTTTGGGAATTACAAGTCTACCAAGGGTGTCTAAATTCCTTGTCATTTTTGCGTACATCATCCAATGTTCTCCTAATATAAGTATTTATTGTTGTTCCAAAAGGTGGTATTATCGTGAATGTAAAATATTTAATTATATTACAGGATTTCTATTTTTGAGTTTTATTAAATTTGCACATTCTAAGTTCGTGCTGAAAGGGTGGTTTATCATGGAAAACACACCTACGATTCGGGCAGAAATAGTAAAATACTTAAAACAGAAAGACTTAACCATGACCGAATTCGGTCACATCATTGATTTAAACGTAGGTACTATTAGTGGCATTGTGACAGGAAATCGTTCTATATCTGTTCACCAACTGGATAGTATAACTATGGGAATGAATTTACCACCGGATTATTTTTATGAACGTTTTATAGAAGAGTGTATTGAAGATTTTTCACTCAACTGGCGAAAAATAAGCCCGTTCTTATACCGATGTGTTGAACTTAATCGGTTAGATTGTGTACAGCGAGTTGTCAGTATGTTATTGGATAATCCTGCTTATCCTCCATTGCTTTTTGAACTAGCGGAGAATTCGTTTCAAAAAGGATACAAGGATACGGCTGCTTATCTGTATGAAAAAATAGCCGAGAGTGAAAAACATCAGCATTCAGAGCGCTTGGCAATCTGTCAGTATCGCTTGTTTACGATCGGAATTGGGGAAGACCAGATTCAAAATCTTCAAATTGCTGCTAGATTTGAGCCTTTTATTGATCGTTTGGATGAAGTAGACCAATTGGATGCTTTAAAAGACTTAGCTAACTTATATCGAGCATTGGGCCAGTGGGATAAAGTATACGAGTTTGCTCAGATGATGAGAGAAAGAGCAAAGCTTCGTTATGGTATGAAACAAGAATCCCATAAGAGGCCAAGCAGACCACCGTTTGTATACATAGCTTACGGAGATCTATTGTGTGCATATGCCTGTGATGCAAGAGGTAATTACGAACAAGGTCTAAAACACCTGAAGGCTCATACTGATTTAAGTTGGGTAAAAGAAAAAGATTCGGAATCACAACATTGGTTGGGATTATTCCAAGGTTGGGCTAAAATTAATACGTACGTAAATAGGCTTATGTCTGGAGATGTTAGTGTGCTGCCGGATTACGTGGAGTATATATCCGGCGAAAAAGAAATATTTGCTGAACTTCTGAATGTTGTTGAAGCGGCTAATCGTTACAATTTAGATATTGACCATATTTTAGACCGATTTGAATCTCATATCGCAGCATACCGTGAACCCAAAGCTACAGATATTTACACTCAGCAGGTATTATCAGACGAATACGCTCGTTTTTGGTACAAACTCGCTAAATACAAGTTGTTTAGAGGAGAATATCCATACGGTTTTAAATGTCTTATGGACGCTTTTGAAAAATCCGTTAAAATAAATAATGTACTACTTATTTCCAACTGCTCAGGTTTGTTTGAACGTTTCAGGGTTCATGCAGACCCTGAAACACTCGCTCAGTATCAAAGTATGTTTCTGGAGGTGTGGGAAAGAAATGAAAAAAAAGATGGTTTTCTTTTTAGCAGTTAGTTTTGGATTGATGTTTGTAGCATCAGCACAGTTGCCATTTGAGCAACATCAGGCTTCTGGTTTAATTTCTACTCAAGGTTATATTGGTGGGGCATAAGTAAGGCATACGCTTTTATGATTACCTTGACCAGCTTCCTGGCTGGTCTTTTTTTGTTTTATAATTAGGTAGCGCTCTATGCAAAACTATCTCCCCCACCACACAATGAATTATTATTGAATAAAATGTCTTATTTGAAAATTAAATACATATGTCATGTCAAAAAATGTTAAATATCTTGAGGTAGACTTACTTATTCAGATTTATTACAGAATTATAATTAAACAGGAGAAATCACTAAGGGTCATTTTTTTAAACTGCTTACGAAGGAGTTGGGGAAGTACGTAGCAGAAAGGGCAGAAAGACGTATCGAGGGTTATATTACGCGTATTAAAGAACATCCTCTTACTAATCCCATGCTTATAAATGACATGTCACAAAGTATCAGTAAAACGGAATCAATTCGTCTTTTTTTCTACTTGTACGAAAAGGATATTTTGGATTTCGCCATGGCTTCATGAGAAAAATTCAAGATATTCTAAATACGATGGAAGAAATGAATGTTCCTACTCTCTAGGAACTTGAAAAATAAGATTCTGGAGACAGTTACGTAGATGGCGTTCTTATGACAAGGAAGGAAAGAACTCTTGCAACCGAATTGGTACGATCACTTCGTCGATTCGAGAATGGTCAGTGAATAATACTGATTCTTTTAGTAGTGCTTTTAGAGTACCAAAAAGCATGACGGAAAAACTTGCCAAGAAAGCGGAGGGATAAAAAAGCAACAGTGAAGTTTGGCTGGTCCAATATGTTTACTCAGGGTACCAAGGGTTAAAACCGTAAATATTTTGTGGTAAAGAAGATAAAGAAAAGATAGAACTCTGTCATTATGACAAAATTCTATCTTTTTTGCACATAGTATTTGACAAACTAAAAATAACCTGTTATAATAAAACAACAAGGGGATAGTACTGCTATTTTCAGATGTCTCAACTACTATCTGATGTTACCAGCATCAGATTTGATATGAAAACAACTTTCTTATTCAAATAACTTTTTATAATATATCAAATTGTCAAAAGGAAAGCAAGAATTTTATTGTACTTTTATTTAGTGTACATAAGATTAATGTTGATTATCAGTGGTTAATTTAAAGGGCTTCTGCGGAGTATAAGATTTGAATAGCTATACTATGACTTCCTGAGTAAGAAGAAGGGGGTCTTGAAGATGATATTTTGTTCTTTTCCTAAGGGAATCCATGTAATATCGCATTGGCGTCGTGCTCATTATGTACGGGGGCATTTTAGAGGTAGACGATGGATTCCGGCGCACATTCGTAGTGGGTCTACGATTCCAGAACATTGTCGTTCGTAAATTGTTATGAAAGCTCGGGATTATTTCCGGGCTTTTTTTCGATTTTGTATTCGATTTTTTAGTTATGTTTATTCCTTTCAGGCTTTCGATTTTTTCGTTTTTTAAATATATATTTTTTGGGGATTTTTCCAACCCGACAGTGTTAGACAGGTCCGCGCGTGGGCTGATTAGGTATTTTTGTCTTTTTGTTAAGACTACTTCATGAAAGGCTGAGAAAAGGTCTTAAACTTCGTTTATTCATAAATATATTCGTCACATTTACTCAAAGTGGTACACTGCAAAATAAAATATTTAGGAGGGGCAAAAAATGAGCACAAGATTAGAAAAAATGAGTAAGCGGCTTGGGAAATCTGGGCAGAGAGAAACTGTGATTAGCCTTCGACAAGCAGAGAAGAAAGAATGGATTAAACGTATACGCTTCAACAATAAGAAGCTTGCCGATGAGGTTCTTATTGTTGAAAAGAAGTGGGCGAAATTAGCGTATGAGTTGGATGATCGTTTCCGTGATAAAAAGAGGGATCTTATTACATATCCAATTGTGCGAAACTTATTAGAAAGGGAAGCCGATCGTTGGAGTCGCACTTATAGAAATAAAAGACTAACTCGTGAAGATTTCCTGAGTAAGTTTTATGAGACGGCATGGTTAACGATTGAGAAATATTCCTGGATTCATTCTACTTATTTATATATTCAAATAAGAACAGCCATAAAAAGTTGTGCTAAAGATATGCTTAGAGCAATTGATTGCAATTCGAGATACGCATTTCATAGTTCTTTATCACTAGCCGAAGGATTTGAAGATTTTTATCCTGATGCTTCAGGAGATTTAGAAGATGTTGTTATGGAGCGGATTTTCCAAGAAAATCTTTCGACTCAAGATAAAGGGGTGTGGAGAGCACTTTGTGAGGGCCAGTCACAACGTGAAACTGCAAAGGAACTTGGGAAACATCGTAAGACAGTTTCTAACTCTGTCGCTCGCATTAAAAATAAGTACAATGAATTTTATAAGGGGATGTACGGAGCGTAAGTTGGCTCCATGACAATTAATTACTTGTGAGTTGAAGATAACAAATTTGCATAGAGTAGTGGGGAACTGAATAGGAATGGAAGAACAACAGTGCGCCAAGTAAGCGAAAGGGAACACTTTATTTTTACCAAACTATGCGAACAATAAGTAGCTCCTGCATCTGCAGGAGCTACTTATTGTTATGTATTGAATTTTTTCAATTATTGATTAAATGTGGCGTTCCTAAAAGCATACTTAAAGGAACGATTCTAAATTAGTCTATTTTACATTCCAAAATGTTCGCAAATAATTTTTGGAACGTTTCAATATTAATCATCCCTTTTGGAACTGAAAGGGGAGGCGTCATATAGTAGATATAGTTATGTTTGCGTGTCGACCAAAGACCAAGCTCCTCTCGATGCTGCTGTTGATTAATCTGAGCAAGATACCAAAAAAAACGTCGTATGCGTTTTTCGACTGCAGTAGATTTGGTCAAAGATTCACAGTGCATATAATGAAGAAAAAATTCCAAAGTATGAGGAGTATAGTAAAAGAAATGATTTTGATAAATCACTCATAAATTGGTATAACTTACATGTAGTAATCAGCAAACCTAAATGATATAGTATTCATCCGGCCGTAAGATAGGCTGTGATGTAATGGTTCAAAAGTTCAAAAGACCATCTACTAGGTATTATTTACCAGTAGTATGAACCACAAAAGTATGATATATTATTTATCCGGCCCAAGAAAAGCCGAATGAAAAATTGATCTTTGAAAACTGAACAACGAGTGAGTAAATTGATTTTGTTCGCAAAATCAAAAACATGAGATATTTTATCTCGTCAGTTTCAACATGAGCTAATCGCTCTTTCGATAAACCAACTTCGGTTGGTCTTTAATGGAGAGTTTGATCCTGGCTCAGGACGAACGCTGGCGGCGTGCCTAATACATGCAAGTCGAGCGGGGTTATGTAGAAGCTTGCTTCTACATAACCTAGCGGCGGACGGGTGAGTAACACGTAGGCAACCTGCCCACAAGACAGGGATAACTACCGGAAACGGTAGCTAATACCCGATACATCCTTTTCCTGCATGGGAGAAGGAGGAAAGGCGGAGCAATCTGTCACTTGTGGATGGGCCTGCGGCGCATTAGCTAGTTGGTGGGGTAAAGGCCTACCAAGGCGACGATGCGTAGCCGACCTGAGAGGGTGATCGGCCACACTGGGACTGAGACACGGCCCAGACTCCTACGGGAGGCAGCAGTAGGGAATCTTCCGCAATGGGCGAAAGCCTGACGGAGCAACGCCGCGTGAGTGATGAAGGTTTTCGGATCGTAAAGCTCTGTTGCCAGGGAAGAACGTCTTGTAGAGTAACTGCTACAAGAGTGACGGTACCTGAGAAGAAAGCCCCGGCTAACTACGTGCCAGCAGCCGCGGTAATACGTAGGGGGCAAGCGTTGTCCGGAATTATTGGGCGTAAAGCGCGCGCAGGCGGCTCTTTAAGTCTGGTGTTTAATCCCGAGGCTCAACTTCGGGTCGCACTGGAAACTGGAGAGCTTGAGTGCAGAAGAGGAGAGTGGAATTCCACGTGTAGCGGTGAAATGCGTAGAGATGTGGAGGAACACCAGTGGCGAAGGCGACTCTCTGGGCTGTAACTGACGCTGAGGCGCGAAAGCGTGGGGAGCAAACAGGATTAGATACCCTGGTAGTCCACGCCGTAAACGATGAATGCTAGGTGTTAGGGGTTTCGATACCCTTGGTGCCGAAGTTAACACATTAAGCATTCCGCCTGGGGAGTACGGTCGCAAGACTGAAACTCAAAGGAATTGACGGGGACCCGCACAAGCAGTGGAGTATGTGGTTTAATTCGAAGCAACGCGAAGAACCTTACCAGGTCTTGACATCCCTTTGACCGGTCTAGAGATAGACCTTTCCTTCGGGACAGAGGAGACAGGTGGTGCATGGTTGTCGTCAGCTCGTGTCGTGAGATGTTGGGTTAAGTCCCGCAACGAGCGCAACCCTTATGCTTAGTTGCCAGCAGGTCAAGCTGGGCACTCTAAGCAGACTGCCGGTGACAAACCGGAGGAAGGTGGGGATGACGTCAAATCATCATGCCCCTTATGACCTGGGCTACACACGTACTACAATGGCCGGTACAACGGGAAGCGAAGCCGCGAGGTGGAGCCAATCCTAGAAAAGCCGGTCTCAGTTCGGATTGTAGGCTGCAACTCGCCTACATGAAGTCGGAATTGCTAGTAATCGCGGATCAGCATGCCGCGGTGAATACGTTCCCGGGTCTTGTACACACCGCCCGTCACACCACGAGAGTTTACAACACCCGAAGTCGGTGAGGTAACCGCAAGGAGCCAGCCGCCGAAGGTGGGGTAGATGATTGGGGTGAAGTCGTAACAAGGTAGCCGTATCGGAAGGTGCGGCTGGATCACCTCCTTTCTATGGAGAATCGTTTCCGGAGAGCGGAAACATTCAAATATGAAGCATAAGCTTCAAACTTACTCACTCGTTGCTCAGTTTTGAGAGTTCAAGCTCTCAAAAAGGTATATCAATTTCCAACACTTACTTGTAGTCAGGTCAGTGGGAATGAGATATGCTATTTATCCGGCCTTAAAACCGGAAAAACGTGCACCTTGAAAACTGGATACCGAAACGAACGAAATTGCGTTTTAGAATATTCCTTTAAGCTGATCTTGTGTAAACAAGAAAACTTAAAGTAGCGAATCGTATTTACATTGTAAATACTAGGTTAAGCTACAAAGAGCACACGGAGGATGCCTAGGCGCCAGGAGCCGACGAAGGACGTGGCGAACAACGATAAGGCCTCGGGGAGCTGTAAGCAAGCTTTGATCCGGGGATGTCCGAATGGGGAAACCCGGCTGTCTTCATCGACAGTCACTACTCACTGAATTCATAGGTGAGTGAGAGGCAGACCAGGGGAACTGAAACATCTAAGTACCCTGAGGAAGAGAAAACAATAGTGATTCCGTCAGTAGCGGCGAGCGAACGCGGATTAGCCCAAACTAAGGAGCTTGCTCCTTGGGGTTGTGGGACGTCTCACATGGAGTTACAAAGGAACCGGTTAGATGAAGAGGTCTGGAAAGGCCCGCCAGAGAAGGTAAAAGCCCTGTAGTTCAAAACCTGTTCCCTCCGAGACGGATCCCGAGTAGTGCGGGGCACGTGAAACCCCGTATGAATCCGGCAGGACCATCTGCCAAGGCTAAATACTCCCTGGCGACCGATAGTGAAGCAGTACCGTGAGGGAAAGGTGAAAAGCACCCCGGAAGGGGAGTGAAATAGATCCTGAAACCGTGTGCTTACAAGAAGTCAGAGCCCGATCTATGGGTGATGGCGTGCCTTTTGTAGAATGAACCGGCGAGTTACGTTCCCGTGCAAGGTTAAGGTGAAGAGCTGAAGCCGCAGCGAAAGCGAGTCTGAATAGGGCGAATGAGTACGTGGACGTAGACCCGAAACCGGGTGATCTACCCCTGTCCAGGGTGAAGGTGCGGTAACACGCACTGGAGGCCCGAACCCACGCATGTTGAAAAATGCGGGGATGAGGTGGGGGTAGCGGAGAAATTCCAATCGAACCCGGAGATAGCTGGTTCTCCCCGAAATAGCTTTAGGGCTAGCCTCGGAAAAAAGAATCGTGGAGGTAGAGCACTGATTGGGTGCGGGGCCCGCAAGGGTTACCAAGCTCAGTCAAACTCCGAATGCCATAGATTTAGTTCCGGGAGTCAGACAGTGAGTGCTAAGATCCATTGTCGAAAGGGAAACAGCCCAGACCATCAGCTAAGGTCCCCAAGTGTGTGTTAAGTGGGAAAGGATGTGGAGTTGCACAGACAACCAGGATGTTGGCTTAGAAGCAGCCACCATTGAAAGAGTGCGTAATAGCTCACTGGTCGAGTGACTCTGCGCCGAAAATGTAACGGGGCTAAACACACCACCGAAGCTATGGCTTGATGCTTTGCATCAGGGGTAGGGGAGCGTTGAATGCGGGTTGAAGGTGTACCGGAAGGAGCGCTGGACTGCATTCAAGTGAGAATGCCGGTATGAGTAACGAAAAGATCTGTGAGAATCAGATCCGCCGAAAGCCTAAGGGTTCCTGAGGAAGGTTCGTCCGCTCAGGGTAAGTCGGGACCTAAGGCGAGGCCGATAGGCGTAGTCGAAGGACAACAGGTGGAAATTCCTGTACCACCGTAATCCGTTATGAGCGATGGGGTGACGCAGTAGGGTAGTGACGCGGACTGATGGATGTCCGTCTAAGCAGTGAGGCTGGTGTGTAGGCAAATCCGCACATCGTAAGGCTGGGCTGTGATGGGGAGCGAAAATTACAGTAGCGAAGGTCATGATCTCAGACTGCCAAGAAAAGCCTCTAGCCAGGAGAAGGTGCCCGTACCGCAAACCGACACAGGTAGGCGAGAAGAGAATTCTAAGGCGCGCGGAAGAACTCTCGTTAAGGAACTCGGCAAAATGACCCCGTAACTTCGGGAGAAGGGGTGCCTCGGTAGGGTGAATAGCCCGAGGGGGCCGCAGTGAAAAGGCCCAAGCGACTGTTTAGCAAAAACACAGGTCTGTGCGAAGCCGCAAGGCGAAGTATACGGGCTGACGCCTGCCCGGTGCTGGAAGGTTAAGGGGAGTGGTAAGCTCGCAAGAGCGAAGCTATGAACCGAAGCCCCAGTAAACGGCGGCCGTAACTATAACGGTCCTAAGGTAGCGAAATTCCTTGTCAGGTAAATTCTGACCCGCACGAATGGCGTAACGACTTGGGCGCTGTCTCAACGAGAGATCCGGTGAAATTTTAATACCTGTGAAGATGCAGGTTACCCGCGACAAGACGGAAAGACCCCATGGAGCTTTACTGCAGCTTGATATTGAATTTGGGTACGATCTGTACAGGATAGGTGGGAGCCGTTGAACCTTGAGCGCCAGCTTGAGGGGAGGCATCCTTGGGATACCACCCTGATCGTATCTAGGTTCTAACTTGGTACCGTGATCCGGTACGAGGACAGTGTCAGGTGGGCAGTTTGACTGGGGCGGTCGCCTCCTAAAGAGTAACGGAGGCGCCCCAAGGTTCCCTCAGAATGGTTGGAAATCATTCGAAGAGTGCAAAGGCAGAAGGGAGCTTGACTGCGAGACCTACAAGTCGAGCAGGGACGAAAGTCGGGCTTAGTGATCCGGTGGTACCGCATGGAAGGGCCATCGCTCAACGGATAAAAGCTACCCTGGGGATAACAGGCTTATCTCCCCCAAGAGTCCACATCGACGGGGAGGTTTGGCACCTCGATGTCGGCTCATCGCATCCTGGGGCTGAAGTAGGTCCCAAGGGTTGGGCTGTTCGCCCATTAAAGCGGTACGCGAGCTGGGTTCAGAACGTCGTGAGACAGTTCGGTCCCTATCTGTCGTGGGCGTAGGAAATTTGAGAGGAGCTGTCCTTAGTACGAGAGGACCGGGATGGACGTACCGCTGGTGTACCAGTTGTTCCGCCAGGAGCACCGCTGGGTAGCTATGTACGGAAGGGATAAGCGCTGAAAGCATCTAAGCGTGAAGCCCCCCTCAAGATGAGATTTCCCAGTATGTAAGACCCCTTGAAGACGACGAGGTAGATAGGTTGGGGGTGGAAGTGCAGTAATGCATGGAGCTGACCAATACTAATCGGTCGAGGGCTTATCCTAAAGATAAGACGCAAGGAAGTTTCGGATCCAGTTTTCAGGGTGTAAGTTCAGTAGATCGTCAGCTCAAGTAGCTGAAGTTACACGGACAAACACACAGCATTTGGCGATGCTGATTCCTGAAAAAGAATTTACGGTGTAAATTCATGTTTGGTGGCGATAGCGGAGGGGTTCCACACGTACCCATCCCGAACACGACCGTTAAGCCCTCCAGCGCCGATGGTACTTGGACCGCAGGGTCCTGGGAGAGTAGGACGTTGCCAAGCTAAACAAAAAAGCACATCCCCATTAAGGGGTGTGCTTTTTTGTTTTTTGGAATCGAGTCAATTTTAGAAATGCGATTTCATTTACGACTTTCTTATTAAATACAGCCAGATACCCTAATGCTACTATTCTTGTGCTTTAGCAGATTATTAAACCATTGCTTCTACTTTTCAGTAATATAGTGAAAATACTGGAGTGTTCCAGTATTAATGATATACTTTTTGAAACTAAAAAGAGGAAAACGTCAATTGGTAGATATGACTTATGTCCATGTTGGCCAAAGATCAAAATCCAGAAATACAGCTCTTAAAATTTTTGAGGATTGGGAATTCCCTAATTATATAAATTTATGAATTAATTTTAATTAAAATATATTTACAAATATGATAAAAGAAACAATAAAATATATTGTATTTCCATGGAATAAATTGTACTATTGATCTTGTAAATACTATTTTTGCAGGAGGGATAAGTTTGTTTCTACTTCATGCAAAATTTTTACCACCTATTTAGTAATGATCTTTTGCTAATTCTAAGTCAGACGGACTTGTTTCGGGTGCAGCCATCATCTAAGAAATGAATTTGGATTAAAAGCTACTGTTTTACTGGTCTATTCGTCTGCCAGGGAAAAAGGTAATCGCTTTCTATTTCCAATTAATTTTCTAAAGGAGATGTTTTATTGTGAAAAAGTATCAAAAAACAGTATTTGCAGCCCTTTCTACCATGGTCATGTTTTTAGCACCAGTACAAGCTGTCTTTGCTGACGAAGTCAGTACTACAACCAATCTTCCTTCACAAGAAGTTCAGGCGCAGCAAATTGATATTTTCGCACAAAATCCATTAAGAGAATATTTTGATGGAGGATATAGTACTGATATATATTTGACAGGAAGTATTACGATCACATTTAGTCCTCGCGCCTTAGGTGAATATGTCATTAATGTTGAAGACATGACTGGAACCCTTAAAGGAAGTGGAAGAGTGATAGTATCTGATTACAGTCCAAAAAGCATAAGATTAGATAATCTTAGAGGTTATCATAAAATTGTAGCATATTCGCCAAATGGTGTGGGTGGTGCGTACGACATTCACTATTAAGTAATTATTGTAGCAGTTTTCTGAATGTCTCACTATTCAAATAAAAAGCTGAAGACCCCATTGCTCAAAATGACAATGGGGTTTTTAGATAAAATATTGTTGCTAGAGTTTTAATTACTTCTGAAAATCTAAAAGAAGGTCATTATACATATATTTCCAATTTAATCATTTGTTCGGAATCGCGTTTCATCAACTTCTGAGCTGCTCTCACTAAACAAGTGGGGAATTGGTTTTTTAATACTCGTCATCTTCTCTATACAGAAGATGACGAGATTTGATATAATAGAAGAAACGAGGCCGCATTCGACCGTTTCATAAGGCTAAAAAAACTCGTCATCTTCTATAAATAGAAAAAGAGGGATCCTCAAAATGTCTCAACTGTTCGAAAAATTTATTCAGCATCTGCAGGAATCCGGGTTAAACGATCGGACTATTCAAAATTACAAAGCGACCTGGAGTAAATTCTGGAAGTGGATGCTTGAGACGGATACGGATCTCGATGATCCAGGGTTGGCGACTCAAAAAGATATCGCAGATTACAAACGTTACATGCTGGATTTTGGTGGAAGGGGAGGACGGCCGGCAAAGCCAAGTACGATGCAGCTGACCTTTGTTCACTTGAACGCTATCTTCAATTATTTTGCTTCTCAAAATCTGATCCCGGACAATCCGGTCGGTCCAGTGAAAAAACCACCGGTGGCAAGACGGACCCCAAAGTGGCTTTCACGGAATGAACAGAATACTTTTCTGCGGGAGGTACGAAAAGACGGAAGCAAAAGGGACTTTGCCATTGTGGTTACCTTGCTGCGTGCAGGCCTGCGAGTCCATGAATTGTGTGAAATGATGAAAACGGAGCTCTCCATAAATCCGCGGTCAGGAAGCGTGTATATTCGAGGGAAAGGATACAAGGACCGGGAGGTTCCGCTGAACGCGGAAGTTCGCTCTGCTTTGGAGAGTTACCTGGCGGATCGGACCGATGATAGTCCTTATGTATTTGTGTCTCAACGTTCCAAAAGATTGGCCGTCCGTGCGGTTCAGCATTTGGTGGAGAAGTATCGCAGACGTATCAGGATAGAACACTTAACCTGTCACGCCCTAAGACACAGCTTTGGACATGACCTGGTCGTGTCCAAAATTGATCTGCAGCAGGTGGCAACGCTGATGGGACACTTCAAAGAAGATGGTACACCTAATATCCAGATGACCATGATTTACACGACACCAGGCGTTGAGGATTTGACTGCAGCGGTAGAGTCAATTAGTTGGACGTAGTGAAGGTTTAATTTGATATTGGGGATGATCATATGAGCAGAGTAGATGCGGAAAGGCTGCTGACTGATTTAACTCACGGATTATTGTTTAGCGACCAAGGGAAAAGACTGGTTTACTGAGGGGAGCCGATGAGATTATGGAGGCGCAGCTATGTATAAGTTAGATGTCCAAATCTATCTTTTACCGATAACGTTGCCTTATATGAGGGAAATCATAGCGTAATTAATAGAAAAATTATAAAAAAACATTCCACCCATATAGAATTGTATTTTTGTCATCTGAATACATATAAATGCTTTTTTCGATATACGAAGTACTGTACTAGGCAACTATCTATAGTATATAATATAATAGAACTCGGGAATGCTATAAAGCTCCGTTATATGCAGGTCCTCCGTAATTAAACGGAGGGAGGCGAAAATATGGAGACAGTAACAATCGTATCAAGCATAATTATGATAATTTTTACAGGCTTCAATTCTCTATTGGCGCTGTTAACGTATATCTGTTTGATTAAAAAATAGTAAGAGGATTACCCCACCGACCAAAGTTTGGTAACCCTCTTACTCTTCTGTTTTTCTTTTAGTCACCGGATTACTTACATATACAAGCTTATAGTTTCCCGATGATTTAAACCGTAACCATTTCAGGTTGCGGTTTTTTTTTTGAGATAATATATAAATACGATTTCGCCTTTACATCTTTATTCTCATATTTTATATAAATAAAGTATAAATATGCGATTTCGTATTATCTCTTTAAAAAGATAGTAGCCAATTTCTGAAACTTATTTAGGTACGACAAAAAAGCTTATAAGCAAAAAAGTTAGAGTAGTTAGAATAAAGGAATATCTTTAGTTTGGAATTCTAGATAAAGATTTAAGTGTGTAATTCGGATTCAACTTTAGAAAGAAGACTAGATAAAATTTGTTATTTATTTAGACACGACAAATAGAGTTATAAAACAAAAATAATTAAATAGAGAACTTGTAGCTTTATTGTAACATTAAATACTTTTGTTTTCTACATCATTATTTTTACTTGTTAACATAAAAAAAATTTAAAGAAGTGAAAGTGAGAAGGAGAAGAAAGTTTGAAGATCTGATTCTAAATCAGATTTAGAATTGAGAAACTATCTAAGAAGAAGTGAAGGTTAACAGGAGAAGAAAGTTGAAGATCTGATTCTAAATCAGATTTAGAATTGAGAAACTATCTAAGAAGAAGTGAAGGTTAACAGGAGAAGAAAGTTGAAGATCTGATTCTAAATCAGATTTAGAATTGAGAAACTATCTAAGAAGAAGTGAAGGTTAACAGGAGAAGAAAGTTTGAAGATCTGATTCTAAATCAGATCTAGAATTGAGAAACTATCTAAGAAGAAGTGAAGGTTAACAGGAGAAGAAAGTTTGAAGATCTGATTCTAAATCAGATCTAGAATTGAGAAACTATCTAAGAAGAAGTGAAGGTTAACAGGAGAAGAAAGTTTGAAGATCTGATTCTAAATCAGATCTAGAATTGAGAAACTATCTAAGAAGAAGTGAAGGTTAACAGGAGAAGAAAGTTTGAAGATCTGATTCTATATTAAATAGAATCATCAAAATAAATATATTATTCTTTTGGTTTTTTATACACAAAATATAGTGTGAGATTCCATATTCGCTTAAAGAAGCCCTCTTTTAATTTGGGTGTTAGTGGGGGTTCCCCCTCTTGGAAAGTTGGAAACGGACGCAATTTTTTATGATATTCAATTTGTCTTTCGGAGTACTTACCTGAACCGGGATCCGGTTTTAAAAATAATCTGAAAGCTGATCGATTTATCATAAAGAATAAGAGCCATAGTAGTAATAATACTGTTGAAAATAAAACAGTATAATAGCGGAAAGGCCATAAAATGATTAGAAAATCATTATTACCAAGAATATGAGCAGTTTTGACTACAATATATTCGGTACCAGTTAATAACATGATGAATAAAGCTAATTGAAGTAATCCGGTTATGGTCTGGTAGAAGTATCTAAAAATTTCCGCAAAAAGGCGTACAATTGGATATAGACGGTCTAACTGATGGTACCAATCATAATATTTGAATAATAGTTTTCGATACTCCTTGATTTTTTCGTTAACTGTTACTTCTAATATACTTAATGAAGTCCAAACATTTTGAATGTGTTCAAGTGTAGGCTCTTTATCATACTTTTTATAATGATCTTGGAAAAGTTGAAACTGATCAATTATAAGCGAGCTAGTGGATAAATATAGTGGTGAATCGCCTGCTTTATATTTGTTGTAGAATTCTTTCAGTGTTTTTTTTTGGGTTGGTATGTGTCCTTCAGCATCCCAAATATCGCGTATTTCAGCCGACATATGTCCTAAAATATTTTTAACATCTTGCTCTGTTTTTGCAATGAAAGTTTCTCTTGTTTTCAGCTTTAAGTTGAAATAATAAGTTACCACCCATCCAACTGCAATTACAATTGCAGATAGGAGTGGAATAAAGTCTTTATACTTCGTTAAATCAATATCGAACATTTGAATTACTCCTTTAATAACTATCGTAATAAATACAAGATGGATAGAACAGATTGATACTCATCTTTGTTTCAAATTTTCCATAGCATTATCCTCCTCAATTGATCCAATCATTTACATAACTATTATCGGAAATTAATTATATTATTTGAAAAGTATTAGATTTTGTTTGCTTGTTATGAATCGTTCCTCTAATTGGTGCACGTCAACATGGATACTTAAGAGATTAAAATAATATAGGGAGTTACAGCAGCTGATTTCATATGTGAGAGAAATAAACGCGGAATAAAAGTTCTGGAATAACATCAACTTGAGAACTCCTTACCGCCAAATATCTTAGCCGAGAATACTATGAGGTAAAGTGAAATCTGATATAGAAGTATGGATTGCAGTGTATAGCCGAGATTGAATAATTGTATGTTGAAGAGGGCGATGCGAATCGCTCTTTTTTGCGTCAGTCTGTATTGAAACTCTATGAGAATTTAAAAATATCAATATATATTGGAATATCACGTTTTTATCTTAGCGCAACTCGCGCCAGCTTTTTCAGTAGGCTATTTTCATTCAAAAAATGACTATTATACTTTTGACTGAAAACCTGATATCGGAAAAATCCGAATTAGAAGCCTTCAGCCTCAAATTGTATTGTAGACATTTGGATAGAAGTATGGGGCTGGAGCAACTCCACGGATATCTTTTTTTCACTAGCTGGTTTAAACCAACCTAGGTGCTTGCAGCAAGCGGCAGCTTCCACACTGGTGAGCAAGAGATCAGGCAGAACAAGACTGAGAGAGCAGGCTCATGCTACTGGTCTCTAGGGCGGCAAGAGCGTCCCGCCTAAGAGCCAGTACGCACCGCTGGGCCGCTACTCACGCCGATAATTAGAAGCGCCTACGCCGGGAGAAAGCACCCGGCCAAGGCGCTCTACATTCCTGGCGCTCGCTTAACGCAACCCACGGAGCGTAAGAGCTGTCGGCGGAATCAAAGATGGCATGCATACATCATGAGCCGCTACGCTGGCGCTGCGCTAATCATCATGTATGCATGCACAGGGCACCACCATGATTCCGCTGCGCTCTATCATCGTGCTATGGAAGTGGAGTCGAAGAAGAAGGAGAGAACCGGCAGCCGCCGGTTCTTTTTTATTGAATGCATTTTTTTCCCTTTTGCCTTCCGCATGGTAACCCGGCCAAAGCCTACTAAGCGTCCGGCAGGGCGAGCCTCCGGCTACGCCCCTCACCCTGCCGGACACTAAGTAGGCGGTCAGGCGGTCAAGGGGCAACAAAAGATTTTCCTTCCGAATGGAAAATGCAAGAGCGGAAGGAAAATCTTTTGTGTGCTTATTCCCTTGACCGCCTGCCATTGTCCAGGTTCCCAAGCTCACGTCAAAAGGGAAAAAAATTCCCCTTTGGGGGATTCAGGCCATGCCGCAGGCAACGTCCAAAAAATGCTCTTTTGACAACCCAAAATCAAAAACAGAAAGGAAAGAAGAACATCATGCTAAACATGGTTAGAAAATTCCGTTTGGGGAGAGTTGTAGGAACGCCAGGATGCTTGCAAGCTGTGTCAGAACATGAAATTTTGTTAGCTCTGCGCTGGCATATTTTGGGGAACTGGGGCGAGGTATCGGAAGAGGACAAGGAGAGCAACGAGCAGGCTCTAAAAGATGGTGGGCGGCTGCTATCAGCCTATAGAGCGGCGAGCGGGGTCCGATTCTGGATTATTACAGAAGCAGATCGCAGCGTTACCACGCTGTTACTGCCAGAAGAATATTAAGGGGGAGTAGCTATGAGGGAAGAAGATTTTACAAAGGTTTTTAAGTATGTGCGTGAGGTCGAAACCGAGGATTATTGGTCTTTTTTAGAATCGTTGGTCCTTGCGCGTATTCAGCATTGCCAATCGAAAATATGCAACTTGGAGATGCGACAGCAGGCGGGTGAAAATGCTGAAAACTTGAATCAGATCATTACTGATTGCCGAGCAGAGTTAACCGCCTTTCAAGAATTAAAAGCGTTTGTAGATCAAAACAAAAATGAGAAAGGCCCCAATCGCGGGAACGATTGAAGCCTAGAACAAACCTTGGTGAAAAGGTTGGTAGGGACGGATGATTTCTGTTCCTACTCTCCTATCATAGCACGGAAAAAAATAGGAGGGCAATATTTGGGAATGACATTTGAAGATGATTTTACGGGGCAGACTGCCTGCCAATGGTTGAAGAGATGCTGACGAAGAATTGAGCATCATTTATGGCGTTCTATGTGAAGCGAAGGCAAGAGCATAACCACCAACCGGTACAAACTCGAATGCGACCTGTAGGTCGCATCATACACCAAGAAAGCAGGGAGAACCTATGATCCATAGATACTAAAAGCGGTAACCACTGAGCAGACTATACAGACAATGCGCTTGCTAGAGCGGGATACCCTGGTGCATGCTCTAGTTGTTCCTTCAAGTAGCGAAGAAGATCGCTACGTGCTTTTACAAATATGGTATTCACTCCTGGGTAGGTAAAGAAATACGAAATGATGGTGCCTTGAGCGACGATCTGGCGCTCGTCAAGGAACTGCAGGTGCCGAACTGCCAAAAGATTGTTTGTTTAGCCATCGGGCTTCTAATCTGTTAGGGCCAAAATGCTCCATCATTCGGAAAAGGGGTGGTTTCAGTACCAGTTGATAAAACGCTTAGAACTTGCCTAGATTAACGAACATTTCTACCAGAACTATTCAGGGGGCGTTAGGTACAGACTGATCGGGTAATATAGGAAAGAAGGTTGTTGCTAAATGTAGACTCTTTTGAAATAATAGATGGCAGGTTAATCTGAAAATGCCAATTGTTGTTATATATTTTTATTAAAAAATATTGCGTAACATAACGAAACAAAGTATATTATACGTAACAAAAATTTAATCTTTGATAAAGGAGTGTAATTGTGAAATATAACATCAATCTGTTTGGAAACAACTTTGATTGTGAACTACGCATACAAAATAATGCTTTGACGATTGCATTAGACGAGGATAATCAGAAAGCCTTAGCATCGTATTTATCCAGAGTGCTTCAAAAATATACAGAAATAAATCCTACAGAAAATAATTCTTTAGAGGTAATGGTTAAAAAAGCGATTCAAGTTGAAAAAAGTATGGGGGGGAGGATGTCCGAACCCAAGCTCAAATTGCCTTATGAATTTGCTCCAGAAGTAAAAGAGAAGCTCATCGAGTGTGCCGATCTACAGGATACCTCAGCTACTCAATTATTAATTCGCCTTATTGATCAGAAGTATCAGGAAGTGATGAATACTAACTGAATGAAGATAGGAGACTTAAGCTATGGCATACGGAAATAAAGTGAAATTTCATTATGATGTTCCGGCATATATTAAAAAAGAGTTGGCAGAAACGGCTAAGAAACTTGGAATTACTGCTACAGAGCTGCTGACTAGAATTATTGAAGAGGAATATCAAAGAGTAAAAGGGACAGAGCAGGACTCGGATTGAGTCCTGCTTTTTTATCATTTGAAGAGTTGGGACAGGCAATTATGTAGGTGTATGCTCTCGTTGTTGGAGAAGGTATGATAACGGTACTCTTTGTTATGTTTCTCTACCTGGTCCATATAAAAAATATGCATGTTCCAATAGTTTTCTTTTGCATTGGTTGTTACTAGAAGTAAACTAAATAAATCTGGTTTGTCAGTAATATTGATAGCAATCTTGGTGTCGGCATCCTCGGAGCTAAGGATTTCATGTACATGCAGCAGTAAAGGAGAAGATGTCAATTTTTGTAGCGGAGAAAAGCTTTCATTGAGAGAAACGAAGTCCATTGTTAGATATTTCCCCCTCATATTTCCTTTTATTTGATTATATTACGCTACGTGTAATAACGCAACATATTATAAGAATTTTGTATGTTTTTGTATCTTATTGTATCCTTATATATTATATACGAACGCATGTTTTCATTCAATGCTTTTTGATACTCTATTAAACGCATTTTTCCTTCCAATGGTTTCAAATTTTGAGATGAACTATTATGAAAATAACTCCATAAAAAAATATGGAGTTATTTTTTATTTCTTTTATTTATTCTGCTTTTTTATGGTTTCTAATAGCTCGTTCATGGTCTTGTTCAATTCATCCAGGCGCTCTTGGATGCTGCTCATTAAATTTCTTAATAGGAGAATGGCTATGATGATAGGAAAGCCCACATTACTGATCAAGTTAACCCAAAGGGACAGATCTTCCATATTAGCACCTGCTTTCAAAAATAGTGATTGTTAGGTAATGAATCGCTATTTTCTGAAGCTTGTATCTATTATACTCTCATGGAAACAGCAAACCGTCCATTTTCCAGATCATCGTCAACGCCGTTGAAATTTACTGGTGAAGGAGGGGTGAGTTCTACTGGAGTATGAGACAATCTTGCTGTCGCATTTGCTGAATTTACGTCTTTCCAAGCACCTGAGGCCTTTTTATATCTCATGTCAGAAATTTGAAGTCTGGAGAAGGACAGATTCCATTGCGGAAGACTGGACGGCAGAGTTGGATAGCGAGTTATTTCAGATCCAATGATAAAACGAGCGCAAGTGTCATCCGTTTTAAAGGTGTTCTCGCCATAAGCATGCTTGGAAGTAAATTTCTCATCGCCGTCCACAATAAACTGCACGTGGTCATTTTCCAGGCGCACTAGCTTAATATGGACCTTTTCGCCATCACGGTATTCGCACATTGGACCGTCAATTTGTCCTTCAGGACCATTTGCGAACCAGTGCCATTGATAGGTTCCAGTTCTGGAATCCATAAAATCAGAACGGTATTTAACCGAAATACCACACTCAAATCCTGCCATACCACAATAGGTATTAATGTAAGATCCTCCTTGTGGGAGTGATTTGGACGAAGGTAAAGTTACATAGGCCTGAAAACCGAGATTGGTGTATCTTCCTACATCAGGGTGAATTTTAGCGAATTTAGCATATTCATAAGATTTTTCTTTTGCCATGGTAGTATTCCTCCTAAAATTTATATTGGTTAAGGAGTTTGGAGGGGAACAGAATGAGGTGCTTCCCGGCACTCATCAATCATTCTGCAACAAACACTTACCGTGTTTTTATTATATTATATAGCGTAACGTTACGCAATATATTTTTTGGGAAAACAAAACTTTTTCTTGTCTGAAACGTTTATAATTTAGTGTAATTACAAATTATTGGAGGTTAGTTAGGTATGAAAAAAATCTTTCTTTCATCTATGCTTACTTTAGGTATGCTCTTAACATTTGCTATTCCGCTTTCTGCTGCACCGTCGATTCAATTAGTTATCAATAGTGAGGTGGTACATTCAGATGCCCCCCCTGTTTCTGTCGCAGGGAGAACTATGGTTTCTTTAGCTTCTTTGAAGCCGCTTAAGCTTAATTTAGTCTGGAATGCTAGCCAGAAGACGGTGACTGTTAATGCTCCTGGGGTGAAAGAAAAGCTTGTACTTACGATCGGCCAAAAAGAAGCTTCTTATGGAGAAAAAACACTTACTTTGGACGTGCCTGCTCAATTAAACAAGAATCGCGTTGTTGTGCCTTTGCGCTTTATCAGCGAAGCCTTTAAGGCCGACGTAGACTGGAAAGCGGAGAAGAACACTGTCATTATACGAAGTGCTGATCAAGTAGAAACATATAAGAAGCTGTATCAAGGTACGGATTTGGTGGCGGCACGTAAAATCGCTGTAGACCTTCCTTCGAATGATGAAAATACGCTTCATAATACCGAGGAGGGTGTTTATTATCAGTATATCTTTCCTGAAGGAGAAGCATTGAGATATTATTATGTTGTTGGGAATTTATATACTTACTATGAAATTAAGGATGATGTTAAACATCTAGTTTGGGAAGGTGTAGAAGAAGATTCGAGGAAGAAAATGAAAGAAAAAGGAAAGCGTCCACCGGAAGACAAAACACAATATTATTTTTTACAAGAACGTGTGGATCATAGTGTCACATATGGTAAAGTGGGGACCAAGAAGCCAGTAACGCAAGCTTTGCCTAAAAATACTACGGGATTAGCGGATATTATTGTACCTATTTCCGGTGAAGTAAGGAAAGATCAAATGAAATAGATTATTCACTTCATTTTGGACGTCCCATTGAACATGGGGCGTCTTCTTTTCGTATATGGTTTTTGAATCTCCGCATCAGACTGAAATGCTTCAGATCACAACATGGAAAACGCGCTTACACTTAACCAGCTCCAGCTCTAAGGCGGCAGAGAACGCCATCCAAGACCTGATAGCATGCGCTGGATCGCTCGTCCTAGAGCGCTTACTTCGGGAGAAAGCGCCCGCTTGAGGCGCTCTATGTTCCTGGTGCTCACTTAATGCAACCCACGGGCAAAAGCCTTGAAAATAGGAATAGTAAAGAACAAATACCAGAATGCTTTCTTTCGTTGCTTTCCAATATGCTATATTATGTATTCTAATTACATAAAAAGGATTATATATGGTAAAATATATAAATGGGTCCAATACAATTCTATTTAGACAGAAAGGAAAGAGGTGACTGATTTTAAAGTAGATTACTAGATTATGTGTTCGATTATTAGTACTTACCTTTATGTGATTACGTATACAAGGGAATGTAGGAATAACGGAACATTGTATATTAAGGAGGAAATTATGAAATTCGTGCAGATTATGACCGTAGGTGCGATAGTGGCGTTAGCGATTTCAGGATGCAGTGATAAGGCAAGTTCAAATTCAAATCCAGATCAACAACGGCCTCAGAACAAAGTGAATAATATTGAGGTCAACAACACAAAGGAAGGTGTAAAAAAAGTTGAAGGAAAAGCAACTATAGAAACATATAAAGCAACTGACAAAAAGATGAATTCTGTAGATTATTCACAGTATTATAATAATCAAGATAAATCTAAGGTTGTAGTTTCGGGAAAACAGATTGTATGGAAAAATAAAGATGTTACTTTTACCGCAAAATTAACTAAGGCTAAGGGGGAAGAAGCCGCCGAAGCCAATGAAGTTGTGGATTCTATGAAAATAAAAAGTAAGCGCGGAGAGCAACTTGTCAAGCTCAACCCACGACCATTGAGAGTTAATTCACTTTCCTTATCCAAAAGCAACCAGATAGCTCTCCATGTAAGCGATCATGAGGGGAAAAGACTTGTTCTAATTAATTTATCTAATGGGACTAAAACTATTGTAAACATGTTTGAGATGAATAGTGATGGAGCGGAAAGTGAAAAGATTGATGCATATAACTGGTCACCAGATGGGAAAAAGATTGCGTTTGGTATCGGTGATCTGGGTTCAAGTTATATCGGAGTATACGATGTAGAGCGTAAGAGCTATACGCATGTGTCCGATAAAGATTTTACACTGATCTCCTCTATAGTTTGGCATAAAGATGGGAAAAGTTTTGACTTTGTAAGTAAAGGTGACGATTCTCCACAAGCAGTACTCTATACTTACTCAGAAACAAAAAAATCAATTTTAAAGAAGGGGTCTTTATCTAAGAACGATGAACAGAAGCTAGCTCAATTAACACCGAAATTTTAAGAGTCAGCCTTATGAAAACTAGCCCACATCAAATAGATGTGGGCTAGTTTGGAATAAAGTATAAAAATCTTAGCTTTCACTTATTGTTACTTTACCAGAGCCGCCAGCTGCTTTGATTGCTTTCACCAAACCATCTTGGTTGTCTTCGGATAGTCGTACACAACCATGTGTTGGGCGTAAACCACCTGAGTCAGAAGGAGCTCCGCCATGAATCCATAACCCAGTGCGTCCGTTTCTCTTAGCAGTTAGGGCTTGTCCACTAACTGGATCCATTTGAACAATTCCATACATACCGTAAGAACGACGATTCTTTGCTGTATCATTTCTTGGAGAAGCAAGCTGGGCAGTGTACTCACCAGTTGGAGTATTTCCATCAATTTCTGTAGGAGCGTAGTCATACTCCGAGCGTCCCAGTGCTGGCACAGGGCCAAATACTAAGGATCCACTACCGTTATACATTTTCAAAGTACCCAATTCTCTACGATTGCTTTTCAGATTAACCATAATATGATAGCTCATTATTTTTTCCTCCTAAAGGTATATTATTTAATAGATACAAGGAGGGGGTTGCGATATTCTCTAATGCACCCCAGCATTAGGATATCGCCTCTCTGTAATTCTATTATATTATACTACGTAACGTTACGCAATATGATATTTATTTTTTTTATAAGAATAAAAAAATAAAGTAGACTAGTCCGGGAGAGAAGTTTGCCCGGACTTTGAAAGACCAGGAAAACGGAGAGGATCGGCAGAGGCCGGTTCTTTTTTATTGAATGCGCATTTTCGCTTTTTTAGCTGTTATGAAATGGAGAAGGGATGCTGGATGTTGCCACATGTACGCAATGCCAACAATATGATTATTAGCCATTTATGGAGTGAGTGGTCATAGCTGAACCACCATTTCGATCAGGTTTTTCACCATAAATAACCTAAAGCTGGAATAATTCATGAGGGTGTACAATAACGAAACCATGATATGAGAAAGCGAGTTTGGTCATTTTGAAACAGGTGGTGAAACCAATCTGGAGATTATTAAGCTTTCTCCTTTTAAGGTGCTGGAGCATTAAGACTATGGATATTACATGGGGCGAGAATCTACTATGATCTGGGCACATTGTGAGTATGTAGAGCTTGATCGGCAGAGCAGCTATTACGAGCAACATAAGGATGCAAAGACCGAGTTGCATAGCAGGCTTGGTCTGACAAAGTAGATCTAACAGAGCGGCCTTGTATCCTTTTAGAAAGGTGGTCGTCGTATGAATAATGCGGAACTATTACAGAAGATGGAGCGAGAGCGTCAAGAGCTGCACGAGCTGGCTGGGCGCTATGGATTTCGACATCCGAGCGTAATTAACATGAGCGAGCAGCTAGATCAAACGCTGAATGAATTCCAGCGAAAAAAAATATATGCATTAAAAAGAAAGTCGACTGTATAGCAGTACAGCCGACTTTTGGGGCGAGCTTTTGGAGGACTCGCCTCGTGATTATACCATAGCAGCACTTGAGAGCGGTATGCAAGTAAACCGCAAACACATAAAAGGTCAGTGGCGTGCTCTACTGATTTTGGACGCTACGCTAGTTTGGCAATCACCAAGGAGGAGAGAGCAATGAGGACCAAAAATATAAAAGACCTTTCCAATCAAGAGCTAGTCTCCGAATATAGCTTTATTGTGGCTAAAGAATCCTTATGGATACCAGGGCCGAACGGGAGAGGAATCAGTGAATATGAAAAGACTATGCAACGAAGCCAGTTGCTACGTATAGAACTGTTAAGCCGCTTGGGTGTGCCTAAGGAGTCTATTTTCTCATATGCCTGGGAAAAGGAAGCATGGGCAGCAGATGCCAAACGCTCCAGTCAGTTACAAGAACGTTTGAATAATTGGGAAAAGGATGGAAAGCAGGCGCTCACGCTCACCATTGCGATTGAAGAAGCTAAGTATGCTTTGGCTAAATTTGATGATGTTGGGCGTGCGAATTATGATTTAAAGAACGGTGAAGATTCAGGTAGATCGCAGGAAGCAGAGGACCAAAAAGAAACGGCACGTAAGGAAATGCGCCATATTCGGGCATTTATACGTAAATATACGCGTTCGCGCCTGACAAAGCGGTAAAGAGAATCCTTGACTGGATGTTTTTCGGCTTTAGTATTGAGAGCGCTTTTTACCGATCAGAAGACAAGAACATAAAGACATGTGGTTATTGCGGTTTGGTGGTGAGCGTAGAGCCAATAATATGTTCAAGGAAGATATGCAGGAGGATGGACAGCGCAAACCGGTATCTATTAAGGCAGGCGCATTTTGGCCGGGGCCGGCGGGGCACTTCTGATTGATGGAACAGGACACTTACTATCTAACAGAGCTGATTACACTAGTTCGCAGCCAACGCAAGCAGGTGTACAACAACTTGCTTAGCAAATAAAGCTCCACGGCTAATAAATGATAGCCGTGGAGCTTCCCAAATTCAATCATCTAAGTCACTAAGGAATGTTTTGCGGGTAAATTCTCTAATAGTGGAATTTGTCTCAAAGGCTGATTGTGAAGGATCAGGCGTATCGTCCTTTTGCTTGTTATTAGCTGCTGGTGCTGCCTGTCTTTGAATAGGAACTTCACTAGGATTCCTCACTAATTGCACAACTAATTGTCCGATCAACGCTTTGGTCTTATCGCTTTTTAAGAATTTTTTTTCTTCCTCAGTCAAATTTTCTGGGAACGGGATAACTAACTGCTTTTCGGGTCTTTGGAATAATGCTTCTTTTTCAATAGCTTGTACAAATCGATCAGCAATCTCGCTGCTAAATTTTCGTTTGTGTATCTCTTTTAGGTTCATTAAGTAGTTTGATACAGTTTTCGGCACATCATGAGGGAGACGGAATGACACCACCTTCCCACCTTGAAAATCAGTTTCCGACATGGGTGTCCCCTCTTACTCAGCGGTAGCCGCTGCTTCTGTTATCGTAATTCCTTTTTCATCTAAATACATGAGAAGAATTTTGAAATAGGCGCGAGCAATCATCCATACGCTTTCCTTTGCACTAACGAATCTAAAAGGATATTGATTTTCTTTGTTGTTGATTTCAGTTAAGGCATTTTTCAACACAACTGCGCCACCGCCTATTTGATAGGCTAAACGTGTATCGGGCACTTGACGCCAAACTTCTTTAATTAATTTATATTCTTCTTTAGCTAGCTCGGCTAATTCGGGTTCGATAATATCTTTAATGGATACTCGATTTCCGTTTTTCCAAATATGATATTGTTCTTCGGGTTTTTCATTGGTAATAATTTCAACAAGAACCCTCCGACTTTTTATTTCGTACTTATGTTCTTTGGCTACTTTACGGATAATGTTATCCAAGGTTGTCGAGACACCTTTTTTAATCCCATCTGAAAATTGGTTATCCACTTCTGAATTCTTTGTAATGACGGCTGTATCCGTGGATAACCCGCCAATGTCATTTATGATAATGCTTTTACCAATCAAATCTTCATTTTTTGTAGAGCCATCATCATTTGTTGTAAGATCGACATATGCTGCAAAACCTTCAGTATTTACAATAACTTGCTCAAATTGCAAACGAACAGTCTTTCCTTCATATAAAGGAGTCTTTAAAAATTTAACTAGATGCTGACCGTTTTTGATTTTGTCTCTAAAAGCCTTTCTTTTCCCACGTTTAGCTTCATCTAGAGGAAGGCCAGTGGAAAGATAGTGGGGTACTTGATACACTCCATCTTCGTCTGGGGTTCCATTCATAACAGCATCCAGAGCAGCAGCTGTCAGGAGCAAAATAACAGGTTGATCCGATTCGCTTTTTTCCTCTTCTGGAGTCAATTCGTCATTATTGGAATACTTTGTCGCTAGATTACCTACAGCTACTTTTCTTTTATTATTTTTTAGAGCAGTAGATGTAATTTCTACATGAAGTGCGTCTAAAGGGTCTTTTTCCATATCTATAATGTCACGATCCTCTAAATCTACGACAACATTAGGTATAGTAAGCTCAACTGTTAAACCGTTAAGGTAGGCTTTGACAGCATCATTTCCAATATCGGCTGCCAACGCTCTTGCGGCATTGTTCATGTAAGATTCACTCCTTTTTGATAGGGCATTTTTGGTATAAAATGATTGTATACTTATTTGTATACAAAGTCAATTTTGTTGTTTACAATTTTGTATACAAATATAAGAATAAAAAACCCTTGCTAGTCAAGGGAATAAAGAATTTTAAATAAAGTTCAGGTGGGATAAAAAGTAAAAAACCGCCTTCGAGGAAGGCGGTAGAATTAAAGACTTGCAAAAATCAAAAAATAGTGGCAGAATCTGATATAAGAGATTTATTAACATGTGGATAACTTTTCTAGATCGTACTTTTTCAACTTTTCAGAAAAAAAGATAAAAGAAAAAAAGCACCACCCAATTTTATGAAGAAGTCTAGTTTGGCGACCGGCCTTCATTCATAAAACCCCAAGAGTTGTGCTTTACTCATTTTTCTTATGGGTTCATTATACCCATTTGCGAAAAGAAAGTAAAGCCAAACTCTTAATTTCCTATTGCCTTTTTTTAGGTGTGGTGCGGAAATGGGAGTTTTTTTAATGTATACATATGCGAATTTACCCAAAATCCCTTATAACGCATTTTGGGACTTATATCATAATCAACTTACGGATCAGCCAAAACGTTATGAAAAGGCCAAAAACCGTGATCATAGTTTAGGTTGGGTGTACATTAGCAACGATTTCAAATCTGCTAAAGCTGTGCGTACCTACCAAACCTTGTTTGTCCTTAGCGACCACTATACATACTACACCCCAAATACTTTTTATCGAAGAGGTTCGCGTAGCCAGAACACTTTGCGCTGGCTAAATGCGATCGTATTAGACGTGGACACAAAACATGGTGCGAATATCGGCCTTTGCTTGCCGGATCTGCTTGATCAGATCCGTTCTGCTGGCTTGCCGCTACCTACTATGATTGTGAGAACCCCGAGCGGGGGCTATCACGTCTATTTTGTGCTGGATTCCCCTCGGAAAGCGTTCTCTAATGTTGTTGCTACTTACAACAGGCTTCAGCTTGCTATGGCTGTAGCTATCGGTGCAGATCAGCAGGCAGTTGGAGCAGAGCGCTATTTTCGTATCCCCACCGAGAAAAACGTTATTTACCGAAGTGAGCGCCGGGTAGCCTTTGATGAATTGAACGATTGGTACTGGATTAACCATGAACCGCAGCCGAAGCAGGAGAACGCCAGAACGGGCGCTTGGGCGCAGCGAGGGATATTACAGCGGGAAGCAGTTCAAACGCTTCTACAGGGCGTGGAGCGCGGCAAAAGAGATAATGCAGCGTATACCCTTGCTCTGGCTTATAAAGCAGAAGGCTACGATCAGGAGAGCGCTGAGGATGCGCTATATAACTGGAACGCTCGCCTTGACTCACCGCTGCCGGAACGTGTTATTTGCCAGAAAGTAAGGAGCGCGTACAAGGCTGGTGCTCCAGCCGGACCAACCGCTGACTGGATTCAATATCTATCTGGGGTTTCTTTTGCGCATGCAGCAAAGTGGGATGCGGCCAAGCCGAGAGCAGAAAGAGAACGCAGTCATTACATAGAATGGGCAGCTGATGTACTCGAATTTTTAAGAGAGCAGCCTGACCAACAAGTAACCGGATCGCAGCGGCAGCTGGCCGCTTCTTTTGGTATGTCTCTATCAACTTTCCAAGAAGTTGTATGTAATTTAGTGCAAACGGAAAAAGTAATATTAGAGGTATCTGGAAAGGGACGAGCAGCATGCACAACCCTTCGTTTGGTATGCCCGAAAGACCCGACGAAAACTACGGCCAAGATTATCCCTTTTCCAAAACAAAATTTCACAAATAATTACATAATTAATGTACCAGTCTCCAATACATTTAAGATCCTAGCTGGGTTGGTGGGTGGGTTGTCTCCCGGGTTGTTGCCTGTTTGGGCTACCTTACCTCCTCCTTTGCCTTAGTGTATTTTTATGTGGGGCTTCTTTTTGCTGCCCTTATTTTCGTATCTTCTTTCTTTTCTATTTCCCTTTCGTTTTATGCTTCCTTTCTTTCTCTGTTCCTTGCTAAGCTGGGCCTATTTTTGTTTTAGTTCCCTCTCCCTGTTTATTGCTTTTCTTTCCTTTTGTTACCTGTTATTTTAGTCTTGTGTGTGGCTGATCTTTCCATACAATTGCACTAGCTATGCTTGTTGTTTTTGGGAGTATTTGTTCATTTTATGTCGTTTTTGTTCTTCTTTGGGGACCTGTTTGCTATACTGGATTGCATGAAATATCGAAAATCCACTCTAACTTGAGCCGAAATAATTTGTATCCCTATGTTCTACATGAGTTGCATCCCCACCCCCCGCTTATTGCTTGGTGCCACTGGTGAGTGGGAGTAATATAGCCACTCGAAAGCACTTCCTGACCCCACCCTCACAACGTCATGAGAATGGGGTCAGGAAGACGAGTATCTATATTACTCTAAGTTACTATTTGGCGGGGGTGGGGGTGAGGGTAAAGATTAGAAGTGACAGGTGAGTAGAGTGGATGAGAAAGGGAGAATTGAGAGGAAGGAGAGATTAAAAGATAGGAGATAAAAGAGAAGAATTTAAATGATGAAAAGATAAAAGATTAAAACCAAAAACCAAGATCAAAAGCTAAAACCTAAAGACGTGTGAGAGAATGCGAGGAAGTAAATCTGTGGGTGTTGATCGAGGAGGTAGGTGGACATGCTAACGCATGTTTTTGAATACCATTGTATTTTTATGCATTGAGGACTTGATCGGAAAGTTGTTCTATGGTCTTTGTCTAGTGATAGCGAAAGTGAAAGATTGATAGAAAAGTTTGAGATGTTTCAGATGGGGGAAGTTCCCCCGGGTTAAGGTGGCCGGATTGAATAAACCGTATGCGGTATGAGCCTTTGTATTGTTGATTCTGTTGCATCTTCATTTACACTATTTGTTGTTTAGACGCAACGGGTTATTCTAGCTAGAAAAATGTGATAGTGTACAAGGGAGAGTGATTTTGAAAACGAAGTCGGGGGAGATTTTTTGATTACGAAATATAGTGATTTTAGAGAAGATGATTTTCTTATTTTGAGGTTTATTTTGAAGCATGGTATTGTCACAACCAGGCAAATTATGACGCATACAGATAGCATGTCACGTCATGCTGTTTATCGTAGATTGAGGAAACTCGAAAATGCACGGTTAATCTGGAGAAAGAAACTGGCTTCAAAACTGAACGTGTATTTTCCGCATCGAGACGCGCGGGATTATTTGAATTATCCTGTCACAGTATCGAATGATGCTTCTTTTTATACGGCGCAACATGACCTGATTATTAATGATCTAATTTTGTATTTGAGGTCGGCAGCGGCATCGGATTTTGAGTATAAGACAGAGCGTGAATATCGCTTTGAGCTGCTAAAGGGAATCGAGGATCGACAGGCCATCATCACACGAACGAACGAAACGAGGGATTCGATTCCGGATTTCATTTTGTATCCTCCAAACTTGGCCATCGCCGTTGAAGTGGAGCTGACTGTGAAAAAGGCTACCCGGCTTAGGAAAAAAATCGACTTATACGCCAATCATCTTAAAAATGGAGAGTATACAGATGTTTGGTATTTTGTTCCTGATAATTCAGTGGGTAACGCTATAAAGAAGGCAGTTGATTATGTCCACAAGGCATGGGCGACTTCGGCCCGAACGATGAACAACACAAAGGGGATTAATGTGTTCCAGCAAATTCAAATCCGTGCTTTACCTTCAGAGGTTAAAGGAGAGGATTAGGTGCAAAATGATAGGTTCGAGGACATGTTCCGAGGGCCGACCCCGGAACAACAGGAACAAGAAAAAACATTAGGTTACATGGTTATTGCAGCTGTCTTCCTGATCGTATTTTGCTTTGCGATGGGTGGTATTTTTGCAGGGTTACTGATATACCTGGTCGTCAGGTTTGTTATTAAGCGCTATTGGGTATTGTACGCGATGTTGCCACTTGCTCTTTTCGGGATCTTTATATTACATGGTACAGGCGAATGGCTTTCATCACTTGGTTTTTTATCGGCTGTGCGCCTTCCGTTCGTGGCAACACTGGCAGAAAAATATCTTCATGATGGGAAGCCATTTCCACTCACAGCGTATTCTTTTGTTTCTGCGGGTGTGGTTGGTATTATCCTGGCGTGTGTGGTCCATCCGATCATTCAATATTTTGAGAGCAAAATCATTAAATCCAAACATGTCAGCCTATTGAAAAAACGGGCTGACCGAAAGTATAAAAAATTCCGACTAAACCGATTCGAATACAATGATCGGGCGCAGCTTAAATTCCGTAAATCTGAATCGAAAGCCAATTTTATTGGTTATGACGAGTTTGGAGAACGGGTTGAGCTGGATGATGAAGAACTCAATTCGCATATGTTAGTCATTATGACAACTGGCGGCGGGAAGACCGTAATTATCGGCACTGTGATCGAAAACGCGATCCGGCAGGGGAAACCCGTATTTTTTATGGATGGTAAGGGTGAAAGAGAATCCATGCTGGAGTTCAAGGCACAGGCAGAGAAATATGGCCGTAAAGTGCATATGTTTACGGATATTGACCAATTGAATTTCAATTTTTTGCGGCACGGTTCACCTACGCAATTACGTGACAAAATCATGAATCTGTTTGAATGGTCTGAACCTTTCTACAAAATCAACTGTTCCCGATTTCTACAGCTGACCTTGCGGATGCTTCGGGAATTTGGTGAAACCTTAGACTTGGCAACCATTTACCGCATGACATTCCGTTCTAAAGTAGCTGCTTATATATCGGAGCTGAAGGAGCGTGAAGAAAATGAGTTAAGTCGTGTAACAACAGAGTGTGAACAATATGAGGAAACGTTGTATCAGCTCGAAAGAGCCAAAAATGCGGTTGCTTTAACACCTGAACCAGAGGAAGAATCTACAGAAAAACCACAAGATATTGATGAATCTGTCCCTGTAGCTGCTGATGATTTTTTTGGGTTCCGGCAGGCAAGGCAGGATAAAAGAGCAGCGGTTGCAAGTGAGGAACCTCAACCAGCGGAAGCCGAAGAAGCGGAGCCGGATGAATCCCACGCAGCTCCTATGATGGATTTGGTCAAAGAAAAAATTGAGATCCCGCCCCAACCGGATGTGTCCAAAGAAGAAGCAGCGGAGCGGTATCGGAAACGAATGGAGAAAATTGAATACTATCGGGAACGTTTCTTTGGTGAAGATTCGGAAGATGAAAGCGAGGAAGAAGTTACAGGGATTAACTTCGATACACTGGTGAGCCTTCGCAACCAGATTGCGGAACTGATGGAATCCGACTTAGGGCCGCTTTTTGAGGAAACCGGGAGTGGAATGGATTTACTGGAGGTCACGGATCGAAACGAAATGGCTATTTTTTCGTTGTCCGGTAACAAGTATCGTGACTATATCAAAATGCTTGGCCGGATCGTTATCTCTGAATTTAATACAATTGTTGATTACCGACAAAAAGCCGGCAAGAAACGAATGCTCATGGTCTGTGATGAATTTTCCGCATATGCCAGTCATGAAATTGTTGATGTCGTGAATAAATCACGTTCAGCTGGCGGGGAATGTGTTATCTCGATGCAGGGCCTATCGGATACAGACAAAGTTGATCCAAACTTGACCCGGCAGATCATCAATAACTGTAATACCTACTTGTTTGGGCGCGTGAATGATAGTGAGGATGCATCCATACTCGCAGCTACTTTAGGCACCTATGAGGATGGCGATATTACGAGTCAGGTGAAAAAAGATCCGCTCTACAAACTGAATTTTGAATCAGAAATGGGCACGGTTCGCAGCGTACAGCGTTTCAGAGCGCACCCGGACGAAATTAAGGAGCTGTCCAAGGGGGAAGTATTTTTGGCTCGTAAACTGAAAAAACGGGATGATGGACAGCCGTATGTAGCCCGTGTTTATGTACGGAACGGCCTTAACCTGGAAGGGATTCAGGAAATTATTTCATGAAAGGAGGATTGAGCTATGGCAAAGAGTTTAGAAAAGCGTAAGCAACGAAGCGAAGGAGAGAAACGTGAAAAAGTATCTTTGTGGACTCATATAAAAAATTTGAGTAAGCGCGAAGCCAAGCCCGTGCGGAAAGCTTATCGGCCAAAGGGATATGTAGCGCGGAAAATGGGTTTCTATCTATTTTGGATTATGTTTGTCTTTATGTTCCTGGTCGTATTTGTGACCGTAATGGCTCCTAAAGGATTGTCTCAAGCCGATGCCAACCAAACCGAAAAGAAAGCGACCTTGAACCCAGCGACGACGACTACAGGCGTACAGTACGCGCAAAACTTTGCCAAGGAGTATTTTACCTGGGCGCCGGGTGATGCAGCTTTAAAGGAGCGCCAAAAGCGTCTGGAGCCATTTCTAGCGAAGGGGCTGGACAAGCAAGCGGGACTGGAAACACATGGGTTGCAGACTAAATCCACGTTTCTCAAAACGGAAATTAAAAATATTGAAGAAAAAGGCGACAATCGCGCCTATGTAACGCTCAAGGTGTATCAGAAAGTGGAAGTACCGCAGCAAGTTCCAAACCAAAAGGCCGGAACGGGTAAGACAGCTCCTTTGGTTAAGTACAAGCCGATGGAAGTTCAGAAATTTTTCGTGGTGCCTGTGGGGTACGACCAAAGCTACGGTATTTATGATTTACCTAAATTTAGCTTTATGGATTCACAAACCACGCTTGAGAAGGACGACGCAGCCAAGGGGTTAACGGATGCGGAAAACAGTCAAGAGAAAGCCAATGTACGTAATTTTTTGGATACTTTCTTTAGTTCATATGTTAGCGATCCACGAGACAAATTGGCTTATTTGCTGGAAGACCCTAAGCATCCGAATGGACTCAATAAAACAATGGGCTTTGTGAGCGTGAATACAGCTCAAGTCTATCAGGGGGCTGCTCCTAAGCAATATATTGTGTTGGCGAATATTACACTGGAAGATCCTAAAACGAAAGATCGTTATAACATGAATTACCGGTTGTATGTAATAGAGAAAAACAGTCGGTATGTCGTGACAACCCTGGATGAGAAATAGGAGGTTTACATTATGAGTTTAGATGGCATTGTAGATTGGTTGTCCACCGAAGGGAAGAACGCAATATTTATCGCTGGTATCGTTTTTGCGATTGTGTTGGCGTTCCGAAGACAATTCATCGGGGCAATCGGTACTTTCCTCGTTCTCTTGGTGGCGTATGCCTTTGTTGCCAAACCTGAATTGTTTGGTAGCATCTCTGAATTTATTACAAGCAAGATGAATTTAGGCGGGAAATAAGGGGGCCTACGAATGGAACCGCAGCCGCAACGAAGAGACTTGTTTGTACTCAATGAATTTTTGGTATTTGAGAGACGATTATATCAATTTGCAGGCTTTGCCTTTGGTAGAGCTTTAAAGATCAAAACGATAGGTTACTTTATTGCCCTTTCGATATTCATGTTAATTTGGTACCATATTCCGATTTTGAATATACCTTTATTGATTTTACCCAATGCATTCTCCTATATGGCGCCGTTTTTAGGTACCTATTTACTGGTTGATGTGGGGACCGAGAATCGGCCCCCTATCAAATTTTTTAAAAGCTTTTGCACCTATCACTGGCGCAAAAGTAAGCGGGTGACCTATTACAAGGGAATGGAGTTGGGCCAGCCTCAATCCTATGGATTTAACGGACAGCTGACCGTGAGAGAATGGCAAGCTGCTAAAAAGAAACTTAAACCGACTTACCGTTTTGACGGTTACTTCACAGTTGGAGAAAGACCAGTAAAGAAGGTGAATCCATGAAAGTTTTCACACAATTCCCGGTTAAACATGTTGAAGGAAATTTGGTATTTGGCAGAGACGGTACCGTATGGGCCTATTATCAGGTTGAAGGTTTTGCCTATGATTTTAGGGATATGATGCAAAAGTTTGAGCCATACAGCAACCAACTCTCTTTTTACGTAGAGAACATGAACGATTTACATTTTCTGATGATTCCATCCTTAACGGATGTGAATGGCATTATTGATGAAACCCTATCCGAAATCAGCCGAAAAGATTATGCGCTGAAAGAGTATGGTATCCAATATTTTGAGAGTTTGAAAGAAACGTTGTCGAGTCAGCGTTCTTCTCGCGATACGAACGAGTACCATTCTTATATTGGAATTCAGTTGATTGAAAAGAGAAACAAGTTTCACAGTGAGGGAAATGCAGCATTAATGATTACTACACAATTCCAGCGGTTCATGCAGGGCTTCACGTCTCCCTTATATCGGGCCGTGGGCTTGATGCCCCAAGATATACTCAAGCGGGATATTAAAGAGCGGCAGGATCAGGCCGAGGCCCTACGTGAAATTCTCACCACATCTATGTCATGCCTGGTACGACATACAAGCAAAGAGGAAACGGTATTTTTAATCGAACAAAACTTTAGTGTCACGCCAAATGATACACAGCTTCGTAAAGGCTATGAAACGAGTGTTGATGTTAGCGGGGTTGATGAAAATAATCAAAAACATGAAGCACGGCGCGGCCAGGCCCATTCATTTTATGAGCTGCAAAATGCGGAGATTAAAGAATACGATCAAAAAACGCTCAAGCTGTACAAGCTGGTCGGGGAAGAAATTAAGGAGAAATATGTTCAATATTTAGTCGTAGATAAGATGCGGCCCCATTCGTTACATCCAGGTTCCGAGTGGATGTTTCATATACAGAACAGTTTGAAATTTCCGGTAGCGGTTTCGATTAAGGCCAGCTTCCTGCGCAATGACCAAATCATTAAAAGATTAAGCAATGTCCGGCTTTCCTATGAGGACCAACGAACTGAGGCCGCCAAAGGGAACAGTGAAGTGGATCTAAGTGTTGAAAAGTCTGAAAGCGGCGCAATCCAGATGGAAAGTCGTTTTGGGGAAACCGGATATCCGGCCTATGCCTGTTCTTTTGTATTCCGTGTGGCGGGTGACGACATGGAGGAATTGCGAGTTCGGGCAAGTGAATTAAAGCGGCAGATGCAAAAATTTGGTATCCATTTGCAAACACCATACGGGGAGTCGATTTCTTATTTTATGGAGTTCATTCCTTCAGCTCCAAGACTTAATGAGGATTACTTGCAATATTTAGAGCCGACGAAGTTGGCGGGTATGATGTTTGCGGCAACCACGAATATCGGAGACAACCGGGGATTTTATATCGGTCAAACGCTCAAGCTGAACCGTCCCGTATTTATCCGGCCTGACTTGGCCGCGAAAGCTTTTGAAGGAACACAGAATGTGATGGATTCCTTGGCGGTCATGGTCGCCGGTATGACCGGGAAAGGTAAATCCTTTTTCATTAACCTGTTTACGTATCTTTCCGTGCTGACCGGATCGCTTGCCCTAATTGTAGACCCGAAGGGCGACCGGAAAGGGTGGGCCAAGGGATTACCTTTTATTCCACCAGAGTTTATATCCGTTTGGACGTTGGGTGCTGATGAAGCGGATGCTGGCTGTCTTGATCCTTTTCGAACCAGCACTAACCCTGAAGAAGCGAAAGACATTGCCCTAGATATTTTGTCTTTCTTGTGCAACAAGCAGCTAGGTGATGTCGGGTTTACCCTACTAAGTGAAGCATCCGAACGAGAAGCTTATCATGATGATCCTTGCCTAGGGGGATTGCTGGAAGACCTGGAGAAACGACTCGTGACCGTGGAACATCGGGCAGATCGCCAGGAAGCTGCTGCACAAATTATTGAAACCCTGCATACGCTCAAACGGAGTAACATTGCAAGATTGCTTTTCGGGGAGCGCAACCAGGACTATCGGGTGCTGGAAGTCAGTAAGCCTATTCAAGTGCTGATGGTGCAAAATTTGCAGCTACCAAGAGCAGGGAAAGGTTCTGTCCGGCCTGTAGAAAAAATATCTGAAGCTATTCTAATTTCCATAGCCGCTTATACCAAGCAATACATGTTTAATCAGGATCGGTTTATTCATAAGGTCATCGTGCAAGACGAAGCGAAAACCGTTGAACGTTCATCTGAAGGTAAAGCACAAATGGATTTTATTACACGGATGGGGCGTTATTACAATACCTCTTTGGTGAAAGGTACGCAGAATGCTACGGACTATGACGAAGATGTAGCCAATATGGGGATGAAGTTCTCTTTTGCTCTTAAAAAATATGAAGAAGTAGTTGAAATGCTCAAATTCTATAACCTACCTACAACACAGAGCAATATTGACTATCTCACTGGCCTGGGGCGGGGAACAGCTCTATTTCAGGATATCTATGGACGTACGGCAGCTGTCCGCATTCATCCAGTTTACAAAGAGATTGAGCAGGCTTTTGATAGCTCAACCTCTACAGAAGAAGAAAGAGAATATGAAAATAAACGTCAGGAACGCATCATAATGGGAGGTTAGGCAGATGGTTAAACGGATAATGATTGTCCTGGGTGTAGTTCTGCTGCTGATCACAGGTTGTTCTAAAACCCCAACTCAGGACACAGCGGAGGTTGGCGCTGCTGATGCGCTGGCCCTCAAATATATCGAAGCCACCACCGAAGGAAATCATGATTTATTCAAACAAATCTTGTCACCTGATGATCCGCATTACCTGAATTTAAAAGATGGTCGTCATGTGAATCCAGGGATGTACAAAGCTATGGGGGAACGATACACCATTCAGCGTTTTGAACAAAGGACGAATGATGCCAAGGAAATGTACTACAAGGTGACATACTACAGTCCCAAGCATAACGGGTATTTTACAGATTACCTTGAAATGAAAAAGGAATCAGGAGACTGGAAGATATCTGAAATCGATTCGCGTGATGTTTCACGGAAGATTACCAATCCGGAAGGTGGCGTGATTGTACACGAGAACAAAGAAGGTGATAAGTAATGATAAAGAAGCTGCTCCATGTTCTTTTATTATTGCTGATTTTCATCCTTCATGTTACGCCAGCTTATGCAGCAGATCCAGACGTGGTATATGATGGCG